>CAJMQD010000108.1 GCA_905215425.1 uncultured bacterium | reverse complement strand
ACAGAGAACATTGCGCTTGGCATGCCCAGATATCTGTTGGAGCCTATGATCCGCTCCAAGGGACAGTCCCTGTACTCCGAGGATGGCAAGGGCTTTGGGTTTGACGACGAGACGAAGGCTCAGATTGTGCAGGTGCTCCAGGACTGCTACGATCTGACCCAGGAGGGCGTGTTTGTGGATCCAGGCGATCAGCTCCTCTGGAAGGACAACTCCGAGCGCGCCCTGTGCACCGGCGAGGCGGCGATGGGCCAGAACTGGAGCTCTCAATTCTCCAACTTCTCAGGATACTATAACCAGAATCTGGAGATGACCACCCAGCCGCTGTTTGACGGGGCGACTGAGAAGGGCATGTACCTGCGCCCAGCACAGTTCTTCTCTGTGACGAAGGACTGCCCGGATCCGGAGGCGGCTGCCAAGGCCATCAGCTTCTTCATCAACGACAAGGGAGCCAATGAAATCTTAAACGGCGAGCGGGGAATTCCGGCTGCCAAGACGATCCGCGAGGAGCTTAAGGGCAAGGCCAGCGACACGGAGAAGAAAGTTTACGACTTCCTGGATGCGGTTGTGGATTACTGCCGCGACGCAGATCCGGCGGAGCCCTCCACCTCCAGACAGTGCGTGGAAGTGCTGAATAACAATGTGGAAGAAGTAATGTACGGCCAGATGACGGCCCAGGAGTGTGTGGACAGCTGGATGGAGCAGTCCCTGGCAATTCTGGCAAAATAGTAGGCTGTCTGACAAGCAGGATGGAAGAAACACGTTCTGTCCTGCTTTTTTACTGGAAAAACTGGAGGTTAGAGTATGGAACATACGAAAAAGAAATTTTCGATCTACAATCAGAATGTAGTCGGCTATGTGTTCATCATGCCGTGGCTGGTGGGCTTTCTGTGCTTCACCCTGGTGCCGTTTCTGATGTCGTTCGTCCTGTCATTCACAAACTTTAACATCTTGTCACCGGATACGAAATTTGTCGGGCTTGACAACTATGTAAAGCTGTTCACACAGGATAAGCTGTTTATCAAATCCCTGAAGGTGACCTTTAAGTTTGCCTTCATCTCTGTGCCACTGCGACTGATTTTCGCGCTATTGGTGGCCATGATCTTAAACCGCAAGAGCCGTGCGGTGCCGGTTTACCGGGTGGTCTATTACCTGCCCTCCATCATCGGCGGCTCGGTGGCAGTGTCCGTGATGTGGCGCAACCTGTTCACAAAGGCGGGTGTGATCAACAGCCTTCTGCAGGCTGTGGGCATCGACTGCCGCTTAAACTGGCTGTCCAACACCAAGACAGCGCTGTTCACCCTGATTTTACTGTATGTCTGGCAGTTTGGCTCTTCCATGCTGATCTTTTTGTCAGGCCTCAAACAGATTCCGGTCTCCTACTATGAGGCCGCGGAGGTGGACGGAGCCGGAAAGGTGCGCCAGTTCTTCTCCATCACGCTGCCGCTACTTAGCCCCATCATCCTGTTTAACCTGGTTATGCAGATCATCAACGGTTTCATGGTGTTCACCCAGGCGCAGATTATCACCGACGGCGGACCGGTCAATGAGACGCTGGTTTACATTCTGTACCTGTACCAGAACAGCTTTAAGTACTACGAGATGGGCTACGGCTCAGCCATGGCCTGGATTCTGCTGGTGATCGTGGGATTCTTCACCGCACTGGTGTTCAAGTCCTCCAGCCAGTGGGTGTTCTATGAGAATAATTCCGATATGGCCGGAGGCAAAAAAAAGAAAGGTAGAAAGGGAGGAAGAAAGTCATCATGATGGGTATGAAAGCAAAGCGCAGACTTCACACAATAATTTTCCACGTGATTGTGGGCGGAATCGCCATCTTTATGTTCTACCCTATCGCATGGATGTTTTTCAGTTCCTTTAAGCCCACTGAGCAGGTGATGACCACGGTGGCGCAGCTGTTTCCCGGCAGCTGGACGTTAGAGAACTATGCCACCGGCTGGAAGGGCTTCGGCGGAATCACCTTCGCCACATTCTTCAAGAACTCATTTTTTATCACCATCCTGTCCACCGCTGGTGCAGTGATCTCCTCCACCATGGTGGCCTACGGATTCGCCCGGGCGAACTTTAAGGGAAAGCGAGTGCTGTTTCTCTGCATGATGATCACTATGATGCTGCCGAACCAGGTGATCATGATCCCCCAGTACATCATCTTCAACATGCTGGGCTGGGTCAACACGCCGTCACCGATCATCGTTCCCGCCTGGTGCGCGAAGCCCCTGTTTATCTTCATGATCATGCAGTTTATCGAGGGAATTCCGCGGGATCTGGACGAGGCGGCCAACATGGACGGGTGCAGTCCCTACACGATTTTCACACGGATTATGGTCCCTCTTGTGAAGCCGGCCATGGTGACCTGCGCGATCTTTGAGTTTTACTGGAAATGGGACGACTATATGGGTTCCCTGCTCTACTTAAACGCGCCGGAAAAGTACACGGTGTCCATCGCACTGAAGAATTTTACGGACCCCATGAGCTCCTCGGACTACGGCGCTATGTTTGCGATGTGCGTGCTGTCCCTGCTGCCTGTTATCATTATTTTCATGCTGCTGCAGAAGTACATCGTGGAGGGAGTGGCCTCCACCGGTATCAAGGGATAGAAAGGGAGTGCAAGGATGAGAGACAAGGTATTGTTTGCCGATGATTTTAAGGGCTTTCGCATCGGGGAATTTCCCTATGACCGGGACCACTCGGCGGCGGGGGAATACCACTATGTGGTGGAGGAGGGACCGCATGGCGCCTGGACGGACCAGGTATGCAATTACCGCTACAACGGCCACGGCCCCTCCTGGATCATCACGGAGGATCACGGAAAACATTTCATGGAACAGTGCCGGATCGAGAAGGGGCTGCCCCACCGGATTTTCCCCACCCTCCAGACAGGAACCGTGCTCTGGCGGGATTACGACGTGGAAGTGACCATGCGCCGGATTTCCACCAAGGGAATGGCAGGGCTTGCGTTCTGCATGAACAATAGCCTGGACACGCTGGTGTTTTCCCTGGAAGGGCGGGAGCGCGCCCGACTGGCATGGCGGCACAAGGAGGAAGTGAAGGTGCTGGCGGAGGCGGCTGTCCTCTCCGGGCCTGATTCCTATTACCGGCTGAAGGTGTCCGTGGACGGAGAACAGATTCAATGCTTTGTGGACGGCGTGCAGGTGTTCTCGGTGAGGGACGCGCGGGCAGCAAAAGGCGGCAAGATTGGCCTTACGGCTGACTGTCCCACGCAGTTTGCCGATGTGCAGGTGTCTGTGGACCGCAGAACGGAGCATGCGATGCGGGAGCAGGAGGAGAGTGAGCGGCAGCGGATTCACCGGCTGCAGGCCTCCTATCCCGGCATGAAGCTCTGGCGGAAGATCGACCTGAGAGATTTCGGCGCCAGCCGCCAGATCCGGTTCGGGCATCTGACGGGCACAGAAGAGTGGCAGATCGTCATCCCCCAGGCACAGAAGCGGGTGGACCGGGATTCCTACGGCCACATCAGCTGTCTGACTGCCATCGATCTTTTCGGGAATGTGCTGTGGCAGCGCGGAGAACCGTCGGAGAACGCTCCGGTGCTTGGAAAGATCAGCGCAGACCTGCCATGTCAGGTGTACGATATCGACGGGGATGGCTATGATGAGGTGATCACGGCGAAAAATTTCGAGATTCTGATTCTGGATGGCCGGACGGGTGAGATCAAGAAGTCTGCGCCCACGCCTTTCTCCGACGAGCCGGACGAGAGTCTGATCGGAGTGCCCTACGGGGAGTACGCCTTTGACCGGCTAAACCCGGACGGGATCCGCATCTGTAACTTCCGGGGTCTTGAGCGCCCGGGGGACATCCTGATCAAGGACCGGTACTGCCGGGTGTACGCACTGGACGGAGATCTGAACCTGCTCTGGAAGTATCAGAGCCCGAAGAATACAGGCCATTTTCCGCTTGCCATCGACGTGAATGGGGACGGACACGACGAGCTTTTGGTTGGCTACACGCTGTTGGACTCTGCCGGGAAAATGCTGTGGACCTATCCCATTGAGGATGACCACACGGACGAGATCGTGGCAGGGAAATTCGTGAAGGGCAGCGACAAGGGCTACTTCGCCTGTGTGTCCGGAACCCAGGGCTTCTTTATCGGTGATTTCCAGGGGAACATTGTGGCCAGGGACTACATCGGCCACGCCCAGCGAGTCAGCGTGGGAAATTATCTGCCGGAACGGGAAGGGTTTGAGATTGCAGTATCCAATTTCTGGGGACACCAGGGCGTGATCTACTTTTACGATGACCACGGCAATGAGCTGTGGGAGCGGGAAAACGAGATGAACGGAAACATCCTGGCGCCAGTGAACTGGCTGGGAAACGGAACGGACTTTTTTCTCACCAACGCGGATCCAAAGCGCGGCGGGCTGATGGATGGCCACGGGGATATCGCCGTTTCGTTCCCGGACGACGGGCACCCGGTGATGTGCTGCGAGGCCATCGACCTCTGCGGGGATGACCGGGATGAGCTGGTAGTGTGGGATTACCGGTTCCTGTACATTTACACTCAGGATGATGGGGAGCGGGAGACAGACTACCACCCGGTAAAGTATCCGTTTTATAATGCATCAAACTACCGGGGAGAATACTCATTCCCCGATCAGTCATATATCACATTTTGCGAAGATCCAATGGAGGAATCGAA
>CAJMQD010000107.1 GCA_905215425.1 uncultured bacterium | reverse complement strand
GGGGGGGTTCCTCGGGTGGCGGGGCCGCGCCCCCCCCCGCCGATCCTCGGGGGGGGTCCCCCATAAACCCCCCTCGGGGGGGGGGGGGGGCTAACTATAAAATGACATACTCCCTATTCAGTAAATATCGCTCCCAGCTCATGGGGGCGGCCATCGTATGGATCATGCTGTTTCACGCCTTCGACCTGGACCTCCGGGTCCCCCTGCTGAATGCCATCTGCCGGGCGGGCTTCGGCGGAGTGGATGTCTTTATCCTCCTGTCCTCCATGGGTCTGGTCATGTCCCTCAGCCGCCGGCCCCAGGAGTACACCGCCTTCATGGCCCGGCGGGGGCGGCGCATCCTGCCCGCCTACTTTGCGGTGATGGTGCCCTTTACCCTGTACCTGATCCTGGCGCGGGGCAAGACCTGGTCCTCTCTGATCTGGAACGCCTCTCTGCTGTACTACTGGGTGCGCCCCTCCGGGGCCTTCAACTGGTATGTGGCCGGAGCCATGACCTTCTACGCCGTCACCCCCTGGTGCTTCGCCCGGTGGCAGCGGTCAAAGCGCCGGGAGGGGCTGACCGCCCTGGCCGTGGGACTGGGGCTGGCGTTTTGTCAGCTGCTGACCCACGAGGGCTATTGGCAGTACACCGACCTGGCCTACCGCATCCCCGTGTTCTTTCTGGGGCTGCTGCTGGGCTTCTGGGTGCTGGAGGACAGACCCCTCACCGCCAAAAGCGCCCTGTTCTGGGCGGCCTGTCTGTGCGCCGCCGGGGGATACCTCTACCTCAGCCTGACCAAGGAGTGGATCAACTGGCCCATCCACTTCCCTCAGTGCCACCTGTTTCTGTTCACCACGGTGCCCATGTGCCTGCTGATCTGTCTGGCCCTGGACAAGCTGCCCCTGGGCCCCCTGTCCCGGCTGCTGGATTTTTTGGGCCGGTACAGCTTAGAGATCTACCTGCTGAATGTCAGCGTCTTTTCTCTCATCGACCTGTGGCGCGGGTGCCTGCCCTTCGGCGGCAGCAACCGCCTGTACTATGTGATCATGCTGCCCCTCAACGTCTTGCTGGCCGTGCTGCTGCACCGAATCGTGGCCGCCGCACAGTCTTTCTGTCATTTCCACCGGGATCAAATCTCCCGCTCTGTCAAAAGGAGGCATTGATATGGGAAAATTACAGCGTCTTACCGCCCGTTTTGATGAAATGGGCCGCTACGCCATAGAGGAGCTGGGCTTCTCCCGCTCCCGCCTGATGGCCGACTACCTGTGGGCCTATCTGAACCACCGCTGCACCATTGCGGATTACTTTCTCTACCGCTTTTACCTGCTCAACCGCCGGGGCCGCCGGGAATTCGTCACCCTGTATGACATGCGGGACATCCACCGGAAGAACTCCCAGGCCATTTTCCACGAGTTCGAGGAGAAGGACCGCTTTTTAGCGGCCTTCGCCCCCTTTATCCACCGGGACTGGATCGGCCGGGTGTTCCGAAACACCCGGGAGGAGTTCGACGCCTTTGCCGACGCCCACCCTCACTGCATCCTGAAGCCCCGCACCGAGTCCGGCGGCGAGGGGGTGGAGCTGTGCACCATCACCCCGGAGAACCGGGAACAGGTGTGGCAGCGGCTGGTGAAGGAGGACTACATCGCCGAGTCCCTGCTGACGCAGTGCGATGAGATGGCCTCGCTCCACCCCGGCTCGGTCAACACCGTCCGGGCCCTGACCATCAAGGGCAAGCTGGTGTCCGCCGTGCTGCGCATGGGCGTGGGCGGCGCCTTTGTGGACAACGGCTGCTCCGGCGGCATTTTCGCCGGGCTGGATGTGGACACCGGCATCGTCACCACCCAGGGGGCCGACCTGAAGGACCACCGCTTCCTGCTGCACCCCACCACCGGCGTCACCATCCCCGGGTTTCATGTGCCCCAGTGGGAGCAGGTGCGCGCCACTGTGGAGCAGGCGGTGAAGCTGGCCCCCGACGCGGTGATCATCGGCTGGGACGTGGCCATCACCGCCGACGGCCCCGTGCTCATCGAGGGCAACGCCTATCCCTCCGTGCAGATCATGCAGACCGCCGGTCTGGAGGGGATGAAGCGCCGCTGGTTCGGCGCCCTGAAGGGCTGACACCCCAATGTCATTCAGTTAAGAGAAACCTGTCATTCCGAGGCAGTGACCGATGTCACTGCCGTGGGAATCCGTATTCAAAACGTCAGAGAAAACGGATTGCCGCGCCAGTCTGCGGACTGGCTCGCAATGACAAAGCCCTTAACTGAATGGCATTGGCTGACGCCCCCGTTCCCTTATCTTCGTACCCCCAGCGTATGATTCTGATCGTACCGTCTGCCGTCACCCCCCTCCCCATGGGAGCGGGGGCTTTCGGCGTCTCTAAACCACTTTGTCCGCTATGAGGAACTGCCATGAAACTGCTCACTTACGCCCTGAACGACCTGCCTGAATTTAAACAGCTGCTCTCCGCCATAGACGGCGGAGCCTGTCCCGCCGCTGTGTCCGGCCTGGCCGCCGTCCACCGGGCCCACTTTGCCGCCGCTCTGGGCCTGGTCACTGGCCGCCCCACGGTGGTGGTCTGCGCCGACGAAGGGGAGGCCGGACGCATGGCCCGGGATCTCTCCGCCCTGGCAGAGGTCCAGGTTCCGATGCTCACCCCCCGCTCCTATATTTTCCACACCGGAGCCACCGTCAGCCGCCAGTGGGAGCACCGCCGCCTGACTCTGCTGGACCAATTGAGCAGGGGAGAGGTCCCCTTTCTGGTGGCCACAGCGGAGGCCCTGGTGCAGTACACCATCCCGCCCCAGACCCTTTCTAACGCCCGGCTGGAGCTGAAGCCCGGGGGCAGCTATGACCTGAACACCCTGACCGAGCAGCTGGCCGACATGGGCTATACCCGGTGCGACCAGGTGGAGGGGGTGGGCCAGTTTGCCCTGCGGGGAGGTATTCTGGACGTATTCGCCCCCGGCATGGAAAACCCCGTCCGCGCAGAGTTCTGGGGGGACGAGATCGACACCATGGGTTCCTTCGACTCCGCCACCCAGCGGCGGACGGAGAACGTGGACCGCGCCCTGCTGCTGCCGGCGGCGGAGGTGCTGCCCCACCTGGCCCCCGGCGGCCTGCCCGGACTGACGGCCAAGCTGGAAAAGCTGGCCGCCAAGGCCCGGAAAGAGGGACAGAACGACCTGGCCGCCACACTGGCCCAGGACCGCGAAGCCCTGGAACAGGGGATCTTCCCCGCCGCCGACCGGTATCTGTCCCTGATCTACCCGGAGCTGACCACCGCGCTGGACTATCTGCCCGCCGACGCCTGCATCATGCTCAGCGAGTGCCCCCGGGTGGAGGAGCGGGCCAAGACCTATCAGTGGCAGCTGGATGAGGACATCAAGACCCTGCTGGAGCGGGGGGAGCTGGACTCCGCCTGCACCGACCTGGCCCTGACTCCGGGCCGGCTGTTCCGGGCCATGGAGGAGTTCCCCCTGGTGTTCCTGGACTCCTTTACCATCTCCACCTATCCGGTGCCGCCCCGCTCCCTCATCCCGGTCGCCGCCAAGCAGCTGTCCCCCTTCGGGGCCAGTCTGGACACCGCGGTGCAGGATCTGTCCCACTACCAGGCCACCGGTTTCTCCGTTTTGGTGCTGGCGGGCAGCGAGCAGCGCTGTTTGAATCTTCAGCAGATGCTGCGGGAGCAGGGCATCAAAACCGCCGTGGAGTTCCAGCCCAAGGGACTGCCCCGCCCCGGAGCCGCCACCATCACCGTGGGCGGTCTGTCCGCCGGCATGGAGTATCCCGCCAAAAAGCTGGCCATTCTGGCCGAAGGCAGCGCAAGCCCGGGGAAAAAGACGCCCCGGCCGGCCAAACATGTCACCAACCGCCAGAAGCTGAAGTCCTACGCCGACCTGTCTGTGGGCGACCTGGTGGTGCACGAGCACCACGGCATCGGCCGGTACGCCGGCATGGTAAAAATGGCCGCCGACGGGGTGCAGAAGGACTATGTAAAGATCACCTACGCCGGCTCCGACGTGCTGTATGTCCCCGCCACCCAGCTGGACCTGGTGAGCAAATACATCGGCGGGGGAGAGGACGCCAACGAGACCAAGAAGCTGTCCAAGCTGGGGGGCACCGAGTGGGAAAAGCAGAAGACCCGGGCCAAAAAGGCGGTGCAGGATCTGGCCAAGGGGCTGATCCAGCTGTACGCCCAGCGCCAGCGGCAGCCTGGCTTCTCCTTCTCGCCGGACACCCCCTGGCAGCGGGAGTTTGAAGATGAATTTGAATACACCGAGACCGAGGACCAGCTGCGGTGCATCGACGAGATCAAGCGGGACATGGAGAAGCCCTCTCCCATGGACCGCCTGCTGTGCGGCGACGTGGGCTACGGCAAGACGGAGGTGGCCTTCCGGGCCATTATGAAGTGCGTCATGGACGGCAAGCAGGCCGCCATTCTGGTGCCCACCACCGTACTGGCCCGGCAGCACTACCTGTCCGCCCTGAACCGCTTCCGGGGCTATCCCGTTACCATCGACGTGGTCTCCCGCTTCCGCACCCCCGCCCAGATGAAAAACACCCTCTATGACACAGCCAGCGGCAAGGTGGATATCCTCATCGGCACCCACCGGCTGTTCAACAAGGACGTGCGCTTCAAGGATCTGGGCCTTCTGGTGGTGGACGAGGAGCAGCGCTTCGGCGTGCAGCACAAGGAGAAGCTGAAGGA
>CAJMQD010000106.1 GCA_905215425.1 uncultured bacterium | reverse complement strand
CGTGCTCCATCAGGGCCTCCCGGGAGAACACCTTGCCGGGCTGTCCCGCCAGATAGCGGATCAGGTCATACTCCCGCTGGGTCAGGTCCAGGGCCTTTCCATCCTTATACACCGTGGCCCTGGCCCCGTCCACTGCGATCCGGCCCAGGTCGATCCGCTGGCCGTTGTCCGCCTCCATATCCTTGGGGGCGGCGGGCACCATGGACACCCGGCGGATGTTTGCCTTCACCCGGGCCAGCAGCTCCCGCATGGAGAAGGGCTTGGTGATATAGTCGTCGGCCCCCAGCTCCAGCCCCAATACCTTGTCCGCCTCTTCCTCCCGGGCGGTGAGCATCAGGATGGGGGTGGCCTGTCCGGCCTGACGGATCTGCCGGCACACGTCGAAGCCGTCCATTCCAGGCAGCATCAGGTCCAGCAGAATCAGGTCGGGGTTCTCCTCCAGGGCCAGCTTCAGTCCCGTGGGGCCGTCATAGGCCTCCACGGTATCATAGCCCTCCCGCCCCAGATTAAAGGACAGGATATCCACAATGTTCTGTTCATCTTCCACGATGAGGATCTTCTTTCCCATAGCAGTTCCTCCTATGTAAAAGGCAAGTACCTTACAGATCGCACCAATATCATTCCGTTCAGAAAAACGGATCACCGCGCCAGTCTGCGAACTGGCTCGCAATGACAAGAGCTGAACAGCACAGGCTTACAGGCCCAGCAGCACCTTGGTCTTCAGCACTGCGGCCACCGTTTTCGCATCAATAACCGTTCCTTCCATAACCTGGCGGGTCAGTTCCTCAAAGGGCATGGTGACCACGTTGAGGAACTCGTCCTCGTCCAGATGCTGCTGCTTCTGCACCAAATCCCGGGCCAGATACAGGTGCAGCTTTTCATCGCAAAATCCCGGAGAAGACACCATATAGCCCAGATAGGTCAGCTCTCCGGCCTCCAGCCCGGTCTCCTCCCCCAGCTCCCGGATGGCGGCAGAGCGGTGGTCTTCCCCGTTGCGCTCCAGCTTCCCTGCGGGCAGCTCCAGCAGCTCCTGTCCCAGCGGATAGCGGTACTGCCGCACCAGGGTTACGGTTCCGTCTGCGCCCAGGGGCAGCACAGTAACTCCACCGGGATGGCGCACTACCTCCCGGGATGCACTCTTGCCGTCGGGCAGACGGGCCATATCCCGCTGAACCGTGATGATCTTGCCTTCAAATATGTTCTCGCTGCTGATGGTATGCTCGGTCAGCTCCATATCGCGTTCCCCCATTTTCTGTTCTCGTTCCCGTCCTTCGGCCGCCCTTCGGGCCCCTTTGGCCGGAACAGTATTTTGAATATTATATCACACTCCGCTCCCATCGGTAAAGATAGTCCCCATACAATTCCCCGCACGACGAAAGCCCCCGCCTTGACAGGCCCAACAAAAAAGAGAGGGGGCAGAGCCGGGCTCTGTCCCCTCCTGTGTTCTGTTTCTGATCGCTTAGTAAGCTCCCTTACTGGGTGCAAAGGAACTGCACTCTGTACCGTCCGCCTTGGTGGGGGTACAGCCGCAGCAGCCCACCTGGATCTGGCTGAGACAGCAGCAGTTCTCCGCAGTGTGGTGGGCGCAGCTGCTTACATCGCACCGGATACTGGGGTTGCAGGTTTTCTTGTCCATCGTCATTTTCCTCCTTCTTTCAGGATGGCCTTAGTATGGACCGCCCGCCCCCTTCTTATTCCTCCTCAGCCTCGGCCGACTCCTCCAATACCTGGGGAATAAAGTTTTTCGCAAATTTTCCCTTGCCCCGGCCCTTCACATAGAAATAACCCACGATCGAGAACACCACCGCGCCGATGAAGTTCACAAACAGGTCCTTCATGGTGTCCAAAAGGCCAATATCCAGATAGCCGCCCAGCCCAAGGGAAATTTCCCCCTGGTCGGTCACCAGGATCACATCAGTGATCCCACGAATGATCTGGGGCTTGTTGCCGCCGGTGGGATCCAGCATGACCGTAGATATGGTGTTTACAACGGTATCCTTCTGCATATCCAAAAACAGCAGCTGATCCATCGCACATTCAAAAAACTCCCACAGCACGCCCACTGTCATGGAAAAGCAAAACGCCACAATCGCCATATATTTTGGGGAAAGGGACAGGGAACTCTTCTCGCTGCGGTCGAACAGATCCACCAGACAGAACCAAATGGCGGCGCACAGGAAGCCGTTCATGGTGTGCAGCATGGTGTCCCACCCGCGATAGGTAGTGTAGAAGGCCTGAATTTCCCCCATGATCTCTGCTGCATAGATAAACAGCATAATAATGATCTCTAACGCGTTGGGCAGGTCGATCTTCAGCCGCCGCTCCATAATGGTGGGCATCAGGAGCAGCACAAGGGTCAACACACACAGAAAGACATTTTCAAAGTTATGGTTAAAAAATTGGGCTACCATGATCGCAATAACGGATAGGCGCAAAAGCCAGTATACCACCGCCACATTCCGCTTTTTCTTCATGGTTTTCTTTGCCCAGTGTAACAGGCCGCGCAAGCTTTTTTTCTTTTTCATCCCTTGTTCCTTTCTGACAGGTGTTCTCGCTCAACGCAGAGCCAGCCCTGCCGCATCTGCGGCATCATGTTCCCTGCAAATCAAATACGACACATTTTAAGTATACCGTCTTTGCTTTTTAAAAGTCAAGACCGACCCCATTTGCATAGAATGATCCGGAGGTGATCCAGTTTGAATCTGAACAATAATAAAATCACAGTGGGCGAGTTATTGGATGACCCAAAAGCCCGGGCCGTATTTCAGCGGCGGTTCGGCAAATGGATGAAGCATCCCATGGTGGCCGCATCCAGAAGCCTGACCCTGAACCAGCTGATGGAGATGGCCGGAGTCTGGCTGCCGAAGAAAACCATTCAGGACACCTGGCAGGAGCTCAGCCAGCTGTAATCATCCGCAAGGCAAAGACATTTTTCCTCTGTGTGTCTACGTTTTGCAATTTGGCATTTTGACACTTGCACAGTAAAAAAAATCATGCTATAATGTCCCGAAACTTAAGAGAACACGGGGGTACCCATATGAACTATCAAGAGATGAGCGCACAGCAGCGCAAAGAAGAACATCAGCGCGTCAGCGCCGAATATGAAAGCTGGAAGGCCCGGGGCCTTTCTTTGAATATGTCCCGGGGCAAGCCCAGCCAGGCTCAGCTGGATATGGTCTTCCCTATTCTGGGCGTTTTATCCACACCCGAAGACTGCGTAGAGGGCAGCATTGACTGCCGCAACTACGGTGAGCTGTCCGGTCTGCCCAGCGCCAAAAAGCTGTTTGCCGACATCCTGGGCTGCAAACCCGAGCAGGTCTTTGTGGGCGGCAGCGCCAGCCTGCAGCTGATGTACGACACCGTATCCAAAGCCTACACCCACGGAATGCTCCGCTCCCCCCGCCCCTGGTGCAAGGAGGAAAAGATCAAGTGGCTGTGCCCCGCTCCCGGATACGACCGTCATTTCAAGATTACGGAGTCCTTCGGCTTTGAGCTCATCACCGTCCCTATGACGGCAGAGGGTCCGGACATGGACGTGGTGGAGCAGCTGATCCAGGATCCGGCAGTAAAGGGTATGTGGAACGTGCCTAAATACTCCAACCCCGACGGCATTATCTACTCAGAGGAAACTGTCCGCCGGCTGGCGGCCATGAAGCCCGCCGCCCCCGACTTCCTGCTCATGTGGGACAATGCCTATTGCATCCATGAGTTCGACGGCCCCTTCGTCCCCTTCCCCGACATTCTCAGTCTGTGTGAAGAGTACGGCAACGGGGATATGCCCTTCGAGTTTGCCTCTACCTCTAAAATCACCATGCCTGGCGCCGGTGTGGCCTGCTTTGCCTGCAGCACCGCCAACATGGACTATATGAAAAAGCTGCTGGATATACAGATCATCAGCTTTGATAAGGTAAACCAGCTGCGGCACGTGCGTTTCCTGAAGGACCGGGAGAACACTCTGGCCCTGATGCAGCGCCACGCCGCCATCCTCAAGCCCAAGTTCGAAGCTGTGCTCTCCGCCCTGGATGCCGAAATTGCCCCTCTTGATATCGCCCAGTGGCACCGTCCCACCGGCGGTTACTTTATCTCCCTGAATACCAAACCCGGTCTGGCCAAGCGCACCCTGGAGCTGTGCAAGCAGGCCGGCGTGGTGATGACCGGAGCCGGAGCCACCTTCCCCTATGGCAAAGACCCCCAGGACAGCAACATCCGTATTGCCCCCTCTCTCCCCCCGGTGGAGGAGCTGAAGCAGGCCATCGCTGTGTTCTGCTGCTGTCTGAAGCTGGCCGCCCTGGAGCAGCTGGAGCAGTAACGATCTTTCTCCATAAAAAATCTCCCGTCTGGAATGGTCGGTGTTCATAAGGCAGCGAACAGCCACAGCAGTGCAAGCTGCTGTGGCTGTTCTTGTAGTTTATCCGGCCATATGATAATATGGAGCCGAACAGACCTGCAAATCGGAATTCGAGGTATTATCATGTATAGATTAGAATCAGAAAACTTTCTTTTGGAATTTAATCCAACGGTATATGAAATTGATCTTTCATTTACAGTAAACACCAGTCTGGGTATAAAGGTATTCAGTTATGGATTTTCCGCTGACTCTGTGATGGATATTGATGTTCGAGAACTTGCGGGCTTTTCTATATCTCTAAATAGACTATATGAAACACTCAAAGGCTCTGCGAGATTAGAAGATCCGTATAGTGTACATAGCTATA
>CAJMQD010000105.1 GCA_905215425.1 uncultured bacterium | reverse complement strand
CGGAAAAGTGCGGGAAAAACCGGCAGCCGGCAGAGCCCGGCCGACGCGGAGCAAGGACCGGATCAGACTGCTTCAGCTTGTGATATGTATACTTTTGTTTGTAGCTGTATTTGTGGGCCGGGGCGTGTTTCCCCAACGATTGGCCGCGGTGCGCACTCAGGTGTTGGAGCTTATTGGTGCGAATACGGATTTTCGCGGAGCGTTGGAGGCGCTGGGCGGCTCTCTGGCGGAGAGAGACTCCCTTCTGGGTGACTTGGGAAGCTTCTGCATAGAGGTGTTTGGCCCCGGCGAGAATAAGGCGCAGCAGGCGTCGGCCGCCATTTCAGAGCTGAAGGGATATCAGGAGGCTGAGCTGCGCTTTCTTTCCTCCGGGGCAAGCAGCACAGCACAAACTGCACATATGCTGCGGCTGAAGGAGCTGCCGGAGGAGTGGCAGGAGAGCGAAAGTCAGGTCACAGTCCAGCCGGAAGTTCCTGCGGTGACGCAGCAGGAGTCTGTGCCCGCTATAGGTACGGTGGTACTCCGCGCGGATTATACCGGGGCTGCGCTGCCGGAGAAGTATACCATGGACCAGCTCTCCTTCGGAAGCTTAGAGACAATGGCGCCTTTACTGGGAACAATGCACTCCGGCTACGGCTATCGGGATCATCCCATCAATGGAAAATACTCTTTTCATGGCGGAGTAGACATCGGCGGCCAAAAGGGGGACCCGATTGGGGCTTTTGCGGATGGCACTGTGGAGTACATTGGAAAGAACGACGCCTACGGCCAATACTTGCAGTTGGACCACGGGGATGGGATCAAGTCGTTTTACGCCCACTGCAGCAAGCTGTATGTAAAAAAAGGGGAGACTGTCTAGATGGGCGACCGGATCGCCGCTGTGGGGTCGACGGGTTCTGCGACCGGACCGCATCTGCATTTTGAACTGAAGTGCGGCGGTATCCATGTTGATCCGGCCTACTATCTGGGCCTGAATAAACCATGACATGGGGACGGGTATACATTTCTTCCGGTTTTCTCCTTCTGGTGGCCTGGCTGCTGTACTGTGATGACCAGGGGATCGTTCCGATGGCTCTGCTGGCCTGCGCCTTCCATGAGGGTGGGCATTGGCTGATGATTCGCCTGCTGGGAGGAGGTGTAAGGTCGATCTTCCTTACAGTATCCGGAGCTGCTATGACGCTGAACTCAGAACTGTCTTACGGCGGTGAACTGCTGGCGGCTGCTGCTGGGCCGCTGATGAATCTTTTGCTGTCGGCTGTCGTCTGCCGGTTTCCTTGGGGAGAGCTATTTGCAGGACTGAATCTGGCCCTGGCTGCCCTGAATCTGCTGCCAGTTTTGCCGTTGGACGGAGGCCGCATCCTGCGCTGTGCGCTATGTATGGCGGTGGGGGAGCAGGCTGCTGGAGTAATTTGCCGGGGGAGTGGGCTGCTTTTCGCCGGCGGACTGCTGGGATTATCCCTCTGGTCGGCCAGCCGGGGCGGAAATCTGACCCTGCTTCTGGTGGCGCTATGGGTCCTTTTGGGCGGAGAAAACAGGGAAATATGGGGAAAGTATGGAAAAAGGGTTGTCACAACGGTCGGAAGAGGGTAGAATGGTTCATGCGTGCTTTGAAAAGCTGCGCAGGAGGAAGCACATGGATCAACGATTAGAACGTATCCTGCCAAGGGTACAGAAACCCGCCCGATACACGGGAGGAGAATATAACGCGGTTATTAAAGACAAAGCAGAGATCAACATCCGGTTTGCTTTGTGTTTTCCCGATACCTATGAGATCGGGATGTCTAACCTGGGATGCCGTATTTTATACGGCGTGATGAATCAGGAGCCTGACATCTGGTGTGAGCGCAGCTTTGCTCCCTGGGGAGATATGGAGGCGGAGATGCGTAAGGCAGAGATCCCCCTGTACGCCCTGGAGAGCGGAGATCCGCTGGCCCAGTTTGACGCCATCGGGTTCTCTCTGGGCTATGAGATGGCATATTCCAATGTTCTGAATATGTTGGATCTGGCTGGACTGCCTCTGCGCAGCGCGGACCGTCCCGGCCTTACGCCGCTCATACTGGCCGGCGGCACCTGCTGCTATAACCCGGAGCCGCTGGCTCCCTTTATGGATCTGTTTGTATTGGGAGAAGGGGAAGAGGTCACGCTGGAATATCTCCAGCTGCTGAAACAGGCAAAAAATGAGGGCTGGGACAAGGCGCGTTTCCTGCGCCAGGCCAGCCACATCCCCGGAATCTACGTGCCGTCGCTTTACGATGTGACCTATCACGAGGATGGTACGGTAGCCGCTGTAACGCCGAAGTATGAAGACGTTCCGGCCCGGGTGACCAAGCGGATCATTCAGGACATGGACAAGTCCTATTTCCCGGTTAAAACTATTATTCCCTCTACGGAGATTGTCCACGACCGGGTGATGCTGGAGCTGTTCCGCGGCTGTATCCGGGGCTGCCGTTTCTGCCAGGCTGGATATGTATACCGGCCGGTGCGGAACAGAACTCCGGATCTGCTGGCCCAGTATGGCAAGCAGGCGCTGGAGGACTCCGGCTATCGCGAGATGACCCTGTCCAGTCTATCCTCCACAGACTACCCCTGCCTGATGGAGCTGTGCGACGACCTTTTGGACTATTGCCAGGCACGGGACATTGGGCTCTCCTTGCCCTCCCTTCGGGCGGATACTTTCTCTATGGGGCTGATGGAACGGCTGCAGCGGGTGCGCAAAGGCGGCCTGACCTTTGCGCCGGAGGCGGGTACGCAGCGCCTGAGGGACGCCATCAACAAAAACCTGCGGGAGGAGGACCTGATGCAGTCCGTCCGCACCGCCTTTACCGGGGGATGGAACGGCGTCAAGCTGTACTTCATGCTGGGACTGCCCACCGAGACGGACGAGGACGTTCTTGGCATTGCCGACCTGGCCCGCAAGGTCTATTTCGCCTGGCGGGAGTGTACCCCCAATCGGGCCCGGGGTGTGCGGATCACCGTGTCTACCTCTTGGTTTGTGCCCAAGCCCCACTCCGCCTTCCAGTGGGAGGCCCAGATCACCCGGGAGGAGTATCAGCGCAGGGTAGACCTGCTGCGGGATGCCTTCCGGCGGGACCGCTCCATTACCTACAACTGGCATGATATCCAGACCAGCTATCTGGAGGCTGTTTTCTCCCGCGGAGATCGCCGTCTGGCCGATGTGCTGGAGTGGGCCTGGAAGCACGGGGCTAAATTGGACTCCTGGTCGGAGTATTTTGATCACCAGCGCTGGATGGATGCTCTGGCCGCCTGCGGCTTAAACGGCGACTTCTACGCCCACAGGGAGCGGGCCAAGGATGAGGTGTTTCCGTGGGCCGTCCCCGACGTGGGCGTCCGGCGGGAGTTCCTATGGCATGAGCGGGAGCTGTGTTATCAGTCTGTGACCACTCCGGACTGCCGCACCCGCTGCTCCGCCTGCGGAGCCAATCAGATGCTGGAGAGGGGGCGGACCTGTGGCTGACCGTATTTTATTTTCTAAATTTGGACGGGCTCGGTTCATCTCTCATTTGGACCTGATGCGGACCATCCAGCGGGCCTTCTTCCGGGCGGGCATCCAGATCAAGCACACTGAGGGATATAATCCGCACCCCTTTGTCTCCATTGCCCTGCCTCTGTCCGTGGGCTATTCCAGCGATTGCGAGATTATGGAATTTGTCCTGCTGGGCGGCGCTTCCTACGAGGGTCTGCCGGAAAAGATGAATGCCGTACTGCCCGAGGGAGTCTCTGTACAGGCCTGTTATCCTGCGGAAAACAAGCTGAAGGAGCTGGCCTACCTCAACTGTATTGTACGGATGGACTATGATAACGGCGTGCCCGAGGCAGCGGAGGCCGCTTGGCGTGAACTGCTCAGCCGGGAGAGCCTGGTCGTAAAGAAAAAATCCAATAAGTCCAAGCTGGGCTATACGGAAACCGACATCATCCCCTTGATCCACCGCTGGACACTGACGGCAGAGGAAAAGGACATCCGGTTGGATCTGGTACTGTCCGCCCAGAACCCAGGCCTGAATCCTGTGGTCATCCGGGACGCCTTTTGCGAGGCATATCCGGAGCTGACTCCTGATTTTATGGCGGTTCACCGCAAGGAAGCTCTGGATATCAATGAGAAACCATTCCGGTAAAACCGGCTTGAAAAATCATTTATATGGAGGAATTTACAATGGAAAACATGGAGAATAAGCCCACCCAGCACAGCCTGACCTGGACTGTAACCGACGACATGTGCGCCAAGCGCATCGGCACCGCCGGGGCCAAGATCCTGTCTACCCCCAACATGCTGGCCCTGATGGAGGCCTGCGCGCTGGAGCTGGCCCGGGAGTATCTGGAGGAGGGTGAGACCACCGTGGGCGCCGAGGCCCATATCCGCCACCTGGCTCCCACTCCTGTGGGTATGAAGGTCACCGCTACCGCCACCCTGCGGTCTATTGAGGGCCGCAAGATGTGGTTCGACCTGGTGGTAAACGACGAAAAGGGCCGCAGCAAGAAGTAATACGCCGGCAGCTGAAGGGGCTTGCCAAAAGCGAGAAACAATGATATAATTTTTCCGCGTTTTTATCGAGCAAACAAACAGAAGGGAACGATAGATAATATGTCCGGACATTCCAAGTGGCACAATATACAGAAAACCAAGGGCGCAGCTGACGCCAAGCGCTCTCAGATCTTCACCAAGATCGCCCGTGAGATGATTGTGGCCGTTAAGACTGGCGGCAGCGGCGACCCCGCCAACAACTCCCGTTTGGCCACCGTTGTGGCCAAGGCCAAGGCCGCCAATATGCCCAACGACAACATCAAGCGCACCATCGACAAGGCGCTGGGCTCC
>CAJMQD010000104.1 GCA_905215425.1 uncultured bacterium | reverse complement strand
AAGCCTTCGATCTTAATATTGATTTTTGCCATGATGACATCTCCCTCCCTTAAACTTTCTCAATGGCGTGGAACTTACAGCCGGCCAGACAGGCGCCGCACTTCACGCACTTGCTGGCGTCGATCTCCATGGCGGGCAGCTTCTTGCCCGGGGCGATGTAATCCGTACGGAAGATCGCGCCGGCGGGGCACTGCTTGGCACACATTCCGCAGCCCACGCACTTGGTGCGCACGATGTGGTACTGCATCAGGTTCTTACACACCTTGGCCGGGCAGTTGCGGTCCACGATGTGGGAGATATACTCCTCCCGGAAGTGCTTCAGGGTAGACACCACGGGGTTGGCGGAGGTCTGACCCAGAGCGCACAGGGAGTTGGTCTTTACGATGCCCGCCAGCTCCTCCAGCTCGTCCAGGTCGTGCATGGTGCCGTTGCCCTCGGTGATGCGGGTGAGGATCTCCAGCATCCGCTTGGTGCCGATACGGCAGGGGGTGCACTTGCCGCAGGACTCGTCGCAGATGAAGTCCAGATAGAACCGGGCCACGTCCACCATACAGTTGTCTTCGTCCATGACGATGGCGCCGCCGGAGCCCATCATGGAGCCCTTGGACACCAGAGTATCAAAGTCGATGGGCTCGTCCAGGAACTCCTCGGTCAGACAGCCGCCGGAGGGGCCGCCGGTCTGGATGGCCTTGAACTTCTTGCCGCCGGGGATGCCGCCGCCGATGTCATAGATCAGCTCCCGCAGGGTGGTGCCCATGGGGATCTCCACCAGACCCACGTTGTTGATCTTGCCGCCCAGGGCGAACACCTTGGTGCCCTTGGACTTCTCGGTGCCGTACTTATTGAATGCGCCGGCCCCCTCCCGCAGGATGTAGGGCACGCTGGCCAGAGTCTCTACGTTGTTGACGATGGTGGGCTTCTGCCACAGGCCCTTCACCGCAGGGAAGGGAGGACGGGGACGGGGCTGGCCCCGCTTGCCCTCGATGGAGTTCAGCAGAGCGGTCTCCTCGCCGCAGACAAAGGCGCCTGCGCCCAGACGGATATGTACATCAAACTTGAAGCCGGTGTCCAGAATGTTCTCGCCCAGCATGCCGGCCTCCCGAGCCTGAGCAATGGCGATCTTCAGACGCTCCACGGCCACAGGATACTCTGCGCGGATGTAGAAGTAGCCCTCGTGGGCGCCGATGGCGTAGCCGGCGATCATCATGCCTTCGATCACGGCCAGGGGGTTGCCCTCAAAGATGGAGCGGTCCATGAACGCGCCGGGGTCGCCCTCGTCGCCGTTACACACCACATACTTCTCATCCCCGGGGGAATTGTGGGCAAACTGCCACTTCTTGCCCGTGGGGAAGCCGCCGCCGCCGCGGCCGCGCAGGCCGGAGGCCAGGATCTCGTCAATGACCTCCTGAGGGGTCATGGTCAGGGCCTTCTGCAGACCCTTGAAGGCGCCGAAGCCCAGGGCCTCTTCAAAATTCTCGGGGTTGATGATGCCGCTGGCCGCCAGGGCGATACGGTGCTGCTTCTTATAGAAGTTGATCTCGTCCTGCTTGACCACCTTCTCGCCGGTGGCGGGGTCTACATACAGCAGGCGCTCCACGATCTTGCCGCCCAGCAGGTCGGACTCCACGATCTCGTCCACGTCTTCGATCCGCACCATGCGGTACAGGGTGTCCTCGGGGTAGATCTTCACGAAGGGGCCCTGTGAGCAGTAGCCGAAGCAGCCCACCTGGTTGACGGTGACCTTATCGCTCAGGCCCTTTTCCTCTACCAGCTGCTCAAAGCGGTGGAGGATATCCGCGGAGTTGGAGGACAGGCAGCCCGTGCCGCCGCACAGCACCACGGCGCGCTTGCCGTTAGAGCCGTCCAGCTTGGCCTTCAGCGCCTCCGTACACGCGCAGGATTGAGCGTTCAATTCTTCAAAATTCCGGATCATTGGGCTAAACCCTCCTTCAGCGCGTACTCCCGGATCACCTCAGGCACCTTTTCCGGGGTCATTTTGGGATACACTTTTCCGTTGATGGAAACCGCAGGGGCGATGCCGCAGGCGCCGATGCACCGCAGGGCATCCAGGGTAAACATACCATCGCCGGTGGTTTCGCCGGGCTTAATGCCCAACATGTCAGAGAATTTGTCGATCACCCGCTGTGCACCCTTCACATAACAGGCAGTGCCCAGGCAGCAGCCGATCACATACTTGCCCTTGGGCTTCAGGGAGAAGAACGAGTAGAACGTAACGACGCCGAAAATCTCGGCTACGGAAATGCCGGTGCGCTGAGAGACGATCTCCTGCACTTCCAGAGGGATGTAACCGTACTCCGTCTGGATGTCGCTGAGGATCATCATCAACGGTGTTCTTTCATTGGTGTAGCGGTCGCAGATCTCATTGATCTTTTTAGCGCCGGCTTCACTGATGTGTACCATATGTTGCTCCTTCCTTTTCCTCTTGTTTTGACCCTGTGGAGATTTTATTCCGCAGTAGCGGTTGCTGTTGAAAAGCTTAGCACACCTTAAATTTTTAGTCAACAAACTGTCGATGGTTTTCCATTGAAATTTGAAATATTTTTTCTGAATCTTGCAAAAATGAATGAAGCACGCCTGTTTTTTTCATCTCCCCCTTGACAGATGACAGATTTGCCGCTATATTTGTATCGAGCGAGACAAAAGGAGAATCGATATGACAGGCACAGCAATTCAAAAAAGCATGGACATTTTGTCCACCTGCCCCCTTTTTAACGGGATGTCACCCATGGAGATCGGTCATTTGCTGTCTCAGGAGGGCTGCCGCCTGGTCCACTATCCGGCCGGCAGTACGATCCCCTCGGAGCGGGGCATGATGATGCTGCTCACGGGCAGCGTTCTTATCGAAAAGCAGTCGGCGGACGGCCGCTACCTCCGGATGCGGGAGGTCTGGCCCCCCCAGGCCATCAACGTCTCCGCCCTGCTGGCCCAGCCCCCCAGGGAGGTCAGCCGTCTGTCCACCCCAGACGGGTGCCGCGCCGTGGAGCTCTCCCGCGCCCTGGTCACCCAGGCCCTGATGGAAGGGGGCACCTTCAGCGTAAATCTGGTG
This sequence comes from uncultured bacterium, assembly GCA_905215425.1. GTDB lineage: Bacteria > Bacillota > Clostridia > Oscillospirales > Oscillospiraceae > Lawsonibacter. Next base: position 1,766 of record CAJMQD010000104.1, on the reverse strand, counting down.
GAGTTCCTTTTGGGGCGCGTGGTGTTCCTGAATAAAAAAATCACCGCTCTGTCCGGCCACACCGCCGCCAGCCGCCTGGAGCTCTATCTGGCAGAAAACGCCGTCCAGAAGGACGGAGTCAGTCAGGTTCAGCTGCCCTTCAGCCTATCCGAATTCGCCGAGCACCTGTGCGTGGGCCGCGCCTCCCTCTACCGCACCCTGGACGCCATGGAGCAGCAGGGCCGCATCCGCCGGAAGGGGCGGACCATCTATCTGTCCGGAGAGAGCTTTTGACCCGGCCAGCCAATGCCATTCAGTTAAGGGCTTTGTCATTGCGAGCCAGTCCGCAGACTGGCGCGGCAATCCGTTTTCTCTGACGTTTTGAATACGGATTCCCACGGCAGTGACATCGGTCACTGCCTCGGAATGACAGGTTTCTCTTAACTGAATGACATTGCCCGGCCAGCCCTTCCTTTTCCCCTCGTTCGTCCACAGCTCGCCTTGCGCAGCTGTTGCGAAGCCAAATTCCGTCAATTCTAAGGAGGAACCAACATGAAGATGAAAAAACTGCTCAGCGCCGCCCTGGCCGCCGCTATGGTACTGTCTCTGGCCGCCTGCGGCAAGAAGGACCAGCCCGCCCAGTCCGGAAATCAGTCCACATCCCAGTCCACCAGCCAGAGCGCCTCTTCCCAGCAGGCGGACTTTTCCGATGTGACCATCCGGGCCGCCGCCATGAACGGCCCCACGGGCATGGGCATGGCCCTTCTGGCCGACCGCGCCCAGAACAGCGACCTGTCCTATCAGTGCAGCGTCACCTTCTCCGGCAGCCCCGATGACGTCCGGGCCGGACTGCTCTCCGGCGAGCTGGATATCGCTGCTGTCCCCGTGAACATGGCCGCCGCCCTGTACAACAAGACCGGAGGAGACATCCTCACCATTGCGGCAAACACCCTGGGCGTACTGTATATCGTGGAGAAGGGGGACACCGTCCAGTCCATGGCCGACCTGGCCGGGAAGAAGATCCTGGCTGCCGGCCAGGGCAGCACCCCCGAGTATGTCATCAACTACCTGCTGGAGAAAAACGGCCTGACCGACTCCGTCCAGGTGGAGTATGTCTCTGAGCACGCCGAGGCCGTGACCCAGATGGCCGCCGGCGGCGCCGACCTGATCCTGGTGCCGGAGCCCTTCGTCACTACCGCCCTGAGCAAGGTGGAGGGGGCCCGGGTGGCCCTGAACCTGACCCAGGAGTGGGCCAAGGTGTCCGACGCCGACATGGTCATGGGCTGCCTGGTGGTGAGCAAGACCTTCGCCCAGGAGCATCCCGACGCGCTGGACGCCTTCATGGATGACTACGCCGCCTCCGCCGACTACTGCACCGGCCACACCGCCGAGGCCGCCGCCCTCATCGAGAAGTTCGGCATCATGGGCTCCGCCGCCCTGGCCGAGAAGGCCATCCCCAACTGCAACATCGTATGCGTCACCGGCCAGGAGATGGCGGATATGGTCACCGGGATGCTCACCGTGCTGTTCGACGCCAACCCCAAGTCCGTGGGCGGCTCCCTGCCCGGGGAAGAGATGTTCTATCTGGGGTAAATTTTAAACCCACCAAACCCTCCCATTTTTGTTATAGGGGTTAAACCCCCTATGACCTCCGGGCGGCCACAGGGCCGCCCCTACGAGATACCATAAACGGTCATACCGTAGGGCAAGGGCTCTGCCCTTGCCGATTCGGCCCGATGAGGGCATCGGGCCCTACATGGGTGATGTCTGTTCGAGGGAAGCGGTTA
>CAJMQD010000103.1 GCA_905215425.1 uncultured bacterium | reverse complement strand
GCGCCCCCGCCAGCGCATGTCCCCGCCGAACAATGCCGCCGCCGCCCCCCCGCCGCTCGCCCAGCAGTACAGCGCCGCCGGCGGCGCCCCGCAGGGTGTTGTGGGACAGGCCGACGAACTTGTAGTCATACTGGGTATCGGGACGCAGACGGCCCAGAGAGATGGCCATGCCGCCCTCTAATTCCCGGTCCAGCTTAGCCTGGGGACGGTTGTCCTCCTCGAAGTAGTGCAGGAACTGCTTGGGGGCGGAGGGGAGGTCCAGCTCCTGAGCGCGGCCCTTGAAGGCGGCCCAGTCTGCCTTGATCTGCTCGATGGAGGGCTTCTCCTTCAGAGTCAGGAAGACGGCGGCGGTGTGGCCGTTGGAGACAGGGACACGCAGGCACTGGGCGGTGATCTGCGGCTCCTGAGCGGGGACGATCTTACCGTTTTCTACGGTGCCCCAGATCTTCAGAGGCTCCTTCTCGCTCTTCTCTTCCTCGCCGCCGATGTAGGGGATGACGTTGTCCACCATCTCGGGCCAGGTCTGGAAGGTCTTGCCTGCACCGGAAATGGCCTGATAGGTGCAGACCAGAGCCTTCTCCAGGCCGTACTTCCGCAGGGCATTCATAGCGGGGGCATAGGACTGGATGGAGCAGTTGGACTTGACGGCGATAAAGCCGCGCTTGGTGCCCAGACGCTTGCGCTGGGCGGGAATGACGGCCAGATGCTCGGGATTCATCTCGGGCACCACCATGGGCACATCCTCGGTCCAGCGGTTGGCGGAGTTGTTGGAAACCACAGGACATTCGGCCTTGGCATAGGACTCCTCCAGAGCCTTTACGGCGTCCTTATCCATATCAACGGCGCAGAATACGAAATCCACCATGGCGGCGATCTTCTCTACGTCGGCCTGGGCGTCCATGACTACGATATCCTTAGCCTGCTCGGGGATGGGGGTGTCCATGGCCCAGCGCTTTCCGGCGACCTCGCCATAGGGTTTGCCGGCAGAGCGGCTGGAGGCTGCAATGGCGGTGAGCTGGAACCAGGGGTGGTTTGCCAGCAGAGTGACGAAACGCTGACCCACCATACCGGTGCCGCCGATCACACCAACTTTGTATTTTTCCATGATCAAACATTCCTTTCTAAGCGGCCGACGCTCAGGGCGAAGGCACGTATTTCATAACGAAAAAAGGGGAACAAGTAGTTGCCAAGGCTGTCCTTTCCCGGTATAATAACCTTTGAATGACCAAAACACCGGGCAGGGATTAACTTTAGCGCACTAAATACATGATATCACGCGGGGTATCCCCTGTCAATCAGGATGGAATTGACGCATTTTAAGAAATGGAGCAACCCATGAGAAGAAAAATAATGCAATTCGCCGCCATTTTACTGATTTGCCTGATAATCACCCCTGCGGGGGCCTTAGCGGCAGGCAGCTCGGGGACGGAAATGGTTCGGGTAGGCCTGTTTTTTGGCAATACGGCGCTGGTGGGCAGCAATTTGCAGAATAACACGGGGTATGGGGCGGGGTACCGCTTCGGATACTACGATAGCGACCTGGACTTTGTAGAGGTTGCGCGGACCGGGGAGAAGAACACGGAGATCACCGTTCTGAAGGCCCAGAACGTGTGGTTCTATTATGACCGCTCCTCCGCAGCCTATGTGTATGAAACGGCAGACAACGGCGGAACGGTGATCGGCTGCTACCACATTCGCCTGCCCGGAGACTATAATGATTTCCAGGAGGCCCAGGAGGCGGCAAAGAATGCCGGCGGTTTTGTGGCCTGGATCGATGGAGCCTATCAGGTCCGCTTCGGCGCGTACACCACCAAGAAGCAGGCTCAGGCCGCCCTGGACACGCTGGGCGAGGGGACCGTGGTGGGCACCAGCGCCTACGCCGTCACCGTGATCACCACGGGAACCAGCAAGATCCTGTATCAGCACGACGGCGGGGCCTCCCGCCCCCTGGGCGTCATGCCCGATGTCACCGGGGCTGACCAGGTGCGGACCTGGTGCAAGGGCTACAAGTACAACGGCGGCTTCCGGTACGAGCGCATCGGCGGCGGCAACCTGACCGTGGTCAACATTCTGGACCTGGAGACCTATATCAAGGGTGTGATCCCCTATGAGATGAATAACGCCTGGCCGCTGGAGGCATTGAAGGCCCAGGCGGTGTGCGCACGGAGTTACGCCAAGGTGAACATCGGCGAGAGCAAGCATCGGGCCTATAACATTGACGTGTGCGCCACGGCCTGCTGTCAGGCCTACCACGGCGTAGGGACGAACAGCGCTACCTATCAGGCCAATGCCACTACGGACCGGGCGGTGGAGGAGACCGAGGGGATGTACGCCCTGTATGAGGGGCAGCCCATCCCGGCCTACTACTCCTCCAGCCACGGGGGAGCCAGCGAGAGCATCTATAACGTGTGGGGAGTATCTCTGTCCAAGTACCCCTACCTGTGCGGCGTGACGGACCCCTACGAAAAGGATGTGAGCTCGATCAATGCCAACTCCTCCTGGACGGTGAAGTATACGGCGGCGGAGCTGACGGCCCGGCTGCAGGCCAAGGGCTTCGGCACCGGTACTTCGGTGGATAGCCTGGAGTTGGTGTACTCCGATCTGGGCAACGTGATCCGGGTAGTGGTCCACTGGAAGAACGGGAACAGCAACACCATCAAGGCCAGCGGCGGCACCAACGGCATCCGCACGGTGTTCAACCTGAAATCCATCCACTTTACGGTGAACAATACCGCCGCCTCTGCCGGGGGCGGTACAGGCAGCGGGCTGGTTGTAAACAAGACGGAGAAGCTGTCTGATTTGAAAGGGCTGTACGTAATTTCCGGCAGCGGTAAGGTGAGTGCTTTGGACAGCGCTTATGCCATCTCCGGCAGCGGCAAGGTGGCCGCGGTAGAGGACAGCAGAAATGACACTGCCCAGGACCAGACTGCGAACGGCGGAACCGCTGTGGTTTCCGGCAAGTCCTATACCTTTGCCGGGGCAGGGTGGGGCCATCAGCTGGGTATGAGCCAGTACGGAGCCTATGCCATGGCTCAGCGCGGCTTTACCTATGACGAGATCGTGGAATTCTATTATCCCGGGGTCTCGGTGCGCAATAAATATTGAAGATAAGAGGCGTTTGAAAGTTTGAAAACTTCTGATTTTGATTATGATCTTCCGGAGGAGCTGATTGCCCAGCATCCCCTGGAGAAGCGGGATTCCTCCCGCCTGCTCACTCTGGATAAACACACTGGGGCCATAGAACATCACCACTTCTATGAGCTGCCCCAGTTTCTGCGCCCCGGGGACTGCCTTGTGCTGAACGACTCCCGGGTGCTCCCTGCGCGGCTGATCGGCCACCGGCTGCCCGGCGGCGGTGTGTGCGAGGTGCTGCTGCTGGTGGATAAGGGAGAGGGTCTCTGGGAGTGTCTGGTCCGCCCGGGGCGGAAGATGCGTACCGGGGCGCAGCTGTCCTTTGGAGAGGGCGAACTGACGGCCACGGTGGAGGCGGAGATCGAAGACGGCAAGCGGCTGGTCCGCTTTCACTACGAGGGGATCTTCCTGGAGGTGCTGGAGCGCCTGGGCAAGATGCCCCTGCCACCCTATATCAAGGAGGAACTCCAGGACCAGGAGCGGTATCAGACGGTGTACTCCAAGGTGAACGGCTCCGCCGCCGCGCCCACTGCCGGGCTGCATTTTACCACGGAACTGCTGGAAAAGATCCGCGATATGGGTGTAAAGGTATGTTACGTTACCCTTCATGTGGGCCTTGGCACCTTCCGCCCGGTAAAGGCGGTGGACATTGCAGACCATGAGATGCACTCCGAGTTCTGCATGATCAGCCAGGAGACGGCTGATATTATCAACGAGACAAAGAAAAACGGCGGCCGGGTGGTGTGCGTGGGCACTACCTCCTGCCGCACCATAGAGAGTTTTGCGGCGGAGGACGGCACCATGACGGAGCGCTCCGGCTGGACCAATATTTTTATTTATCCAGGTTATCGCTTTAAGGTGCTGGACGCCTTGGTGACCAATTTCCATCTGCCCCAGTCCACGCTCGTTATGCTGGTGTCCGCTCTGGCGGGACGGGAGCATGTGCTGGCCGCCTATGAGGAGGCGGTAAAGGAGAAATACCGGTTCTTCAGCTTTGGCGACGCCATGTTTATTTCGTGAGAATAAGGAGTTATTTTTGTGTTTGAAGTATTGAAAACCGAGGGCAAAGCCCGCCGGGGCGTGTTCACCTGCGCCCACGGCACGGTGCAGACCCCGGTATTTATGAACGTGGGCACTCAGGGAGTCATCAAGGGCGCTGTGTCCGCGCTGGATCTGAAGGAGATCGGTTGCCAGGTGGAGCTGTCCAACACGTACCACCTGCATCTGCGCCCGGGCGACAAGATCGTCAAGGAGATGGGCGGCCTGCATAAGTTTATGAACTGGGATGGTCCCATGCTCACCGACAGCGGCGGCTTCCAGGTGTTTTCTCTGGCTGGACTCCGGAAGATCAAAGAGGAGGGGGTCACCTTTGCCTCTCATCTGGATGGCCGGCGCATCTTTATGGGACCGGAGGAGTCCATGCAGATCCAGTCCAATTTGGGCAGCGATATCGCCATGGCCTTTGACGAGTGTATCGAAAATCCGGCCCCCTACGACTATGTAAAGAACTCCTGCGACCGGACTTACCGGTGGCTGGAGCGGTGCGTGGCGGAGCATAAGCGGCTGAACGAGCTGCCCGACTGTGTCAACCCGGGACAGATGCTGTTTGGCATCAACCAGGGGGGCACCTATGCCGACCTTCGCGTGGAGCATATGAAGAAGATCGCCCCGCTGGACTGCGATGGCTTTGCCATCGGCGGCTTGGCAGTGGGGGAGCCCACCCAGGTGATGTATGATATCATTGACGCTGTC
>CAJMQD010000102.1 GCA_905215425.1 uncultured bacterium | reverse complement strand
GCCGGAGCAGGACGTCCTCTGGAATGCCCGGGCCGTTGTCAGAGACATACAGCAGCATATCGCCGTTGTCCTCCTCTGCCCACAGCTTGATGAAGCCCTCGTCGCTGTCGGCAACGCCGTGGATGATGGCATTTTCCACCAGGGGCTGCAGCACCAGCTTGGGGACGATGCAGTACTGGAACCGTTCGTCCACGTCCAGCTCGCACACGAATCGGTCACCGAAGCGGATCTCCTGAATGTCCAAATAGCGCTGGATCAGTTCCAGCTCGTCCTCCAGGGTGATGCGCTCATCGCCGGAGATCCCCGCCCGCAGCAGAGCGGCCAGATCTGTGGCCAGAGTGGCGACCTGATTCACTCCGTGGGTCACGCCCAGCCACTTCATGCAGTCCAGCGTGTTATATAAAAAGTGGGGGTTCAGCTGAGACTGGAGCATCCGCAGCTTTGTTTCGTTCAGCTCGCGCTCACGCTGCACGCTGCGGATCAGGTTTTGCTGATACTCCTGAGTCATGCGGTCGAAGCTGGCGGCCAGGCGGCCCATTTCGTCCTGACGGCGGCTTTGGATGCGCACGTCATAGTCCCCTTTTTCCACCCGGCCCATGGCGGCGTCCAGTTCACCCACAGGCTCGGACAGGTGGCGGCTCAGCCACCAGGCGCAGGCCAGACACAGCCCCAGACACAGCACTCCCATGACGCCGGCCACGAAGTAGATGGATCGAACCACTTGAGCGGTATAGGTTTTCGGCTGCTGCAGGATCAGAAAAAGGCCAGTCTGACCGCAGGCGGCAGCATAGTAGCCGCAGTCCGCCTCGCTGCCCGTCAGGGGCTGTCCGGCCAGGAGCTGAGAACGAAGGGCGGACAGGGTATCCTCCCCGTGGGTGGATTGGGTGCAGTATACCATGCGCCAGGTGGGGTCCACCAGCAGAATATCATCAAAGGTGGGAAGCAGGGGGGAGAACAGCAGGTCGAAATTGTCGCCGCTCAGACGAAACACCACGAAGCCCAAAGTTTGCCCCGTGTGGGTGGTAACGGCGCAGGCCCCTGCCAGACCGCCGCTCTCCGCCCGCAGGGCAGGGCCTTGGGTATGTTCTGCGGCGTACAGCAGCCCCCAGTCGGTGCTGCGCACAGCGGGGAGCACGGAAGCTGTGGAGTAAAGGCAGCGCCCCTCAGCGTCAAACACCTCAAAATCTCCGTAATCCCGCAGGGCGATGGTGTCACGATACAGCAGCTGATACAGGATCCGGGAATCGTCTCCGCCGCGGCGCAGGGCGGAGCGGGTCACGGTGCTGGAGGCCAGCTCCCGGGCGGCCTCGCCGCACTGAGTCAGCAGCTGCTCCAGGCGGCCGGACAACTGGGTCATCTCCGCCTGGGCGCTGAGGCGCAGGGCGCGCTCGCTGCGGGCGATCATCACCTGCGTCATCAGGACATCACACAGCAGCAGCGGCACCAGAGTGACCAGCAGAACGGTGAGAAAAATGCGGTTGCGGAAGGAGCGCTGGACCCAAGCACGAATCATGAGATCCCCTCCCCGGTCAACTCCTGCCAGTGCTCCAAAAGAGTCTGACGCTGAGTTTCGGCTTGGACCAAATCGTAATTCAGCGCCGGAGGGGCGGGCAGAAGACTATCTGACACATCGCTGCGGATGCTGCGCCGGAAAAAGTCGGTCACCAGCCGCTGCTGGGTCTCCGGCGCCAGCAGAAAGTCAATGAATTTCTGAGCATTTTCCGGGTGGGCGCAGCCTTGGATCACAGCAGCGCCATCGGGGAGGATACAGGTGCCCTCCTTGGGGTAGACCACCGCCAGGTCCAATCCGTCATAGACCGCTTTTCGGGCGGTCTCCTCCAGGGTCACTCCGATGTAACAGCTGCCGTCGGCTACGGCGGTGATTACACTGCCGGAGTCCTCTAAAACGCGGCCGTTCAAGTTGACAACAAAGGCGCGGAGGGTCTGTTCCCGGTCGCCGGGCAAGACTTGGAGCAGGGTGCACAGGGCGGTGTAGCCGGAGCCGGAAGCGGTAGGATCCGCAAAGGCAATGCGCCCCTGCCAGGCCCGATCCAGCAGGCTGTTCCACCCGGTGGGGGCGTTCTGCCGCACCAGCTTTGTGTTGTAGATCAGCACAGTGGTCAGGGCGGAAAAGGGGGTCCACAGACCGTTGCCCAGGTCATATTTGGGGGCGATGGCGTCGGCGTTAGGGCTGGTGTAGGGGGCAAAACAGCTGCTGTATGCGTTCAGACTGTCGGCACCGCCGCCGAAAAGAAGGTCACAATCGCTGTCCCCTGCGGCGATGCGCTCCAGAAGGGTGACTGTGCCGCCGGTCTGCACCTCGACCCATATACCGGTGCGCTGTTCAAATTCTTTTATAATGGGCGCGTAGACGCTCTCTTTATGGGAGGTGTAGATAACAAGGCGCTCTTCCGGCTGCGGCATAAAGGCGGAGAGCTCCTGCGCCGGGGTGCGGGTACATCCGGCCAGCGTCAGAACAGCCAGCAGCAGGGGCAGAATACGGCTCATGGAGGCCCCTCCTTTCAGACAGGTGTCGTTCCATTCCTCCCAGATAGAGAAAGGAAGTAAGTTCATTTTAGCAAGCTTGGCCGCTTGATGCAACCAATTTATGTGGGATGGCGAGGAGGGCCCGGCCCGGGGGAGCAACCGCCCAATTGGAATAAAAAGGACATCACCCCCGGCCGACAGGCTGGGGGTGATGTCCTTTTTTGCAGGCAAAAGCTGAGAAAAGCAGGATTTACAGAACGTGGACGGCCTCCGGAGCAAAGTTCAGGCGGCAGTGTTCGCCCACGCGGTAGATGCGCTTGCTGCGGGGGTCATTTTCCGAGAGCTTGACCAAGGTGCTGCCCACCCGGACGTGGTAATTCTGGTAGGAGCCCATAAAGCAGGACAGCTCCACTGTGCAGGGCAGTCCCCCCTCGTCAGAGAGGGTGGCGGACTCCGGCCGGAGCACCAGAGTGTAATCCTGCCCCACAGCCATGCCAGCCCGGGCGGCCACGGGCAGGGTCTCGCCCTCCACCTCCATGATGGCCAGATCACCCTGGGCGGCGGTCATCGTTCCGTGGAGGAAATTGGCCTCGCCGATAAAATCAGCCACGAATTCGTTGACCGGGTGGTAATAAATCTCCTGAGGAGTGCCCACCTGGGCCACCACGCCCTTGTCCATAATGATGATCTGGTCGGACAGGGCCATGGCTTCGCTCTGGTCGTGGGTGACGTAGATGGCGGTGATGCCCACCTCCTGCTGAATGCGGCGGATCTCCGTGCGCATGGACACGCGGAGCTTGGCATCCAGGTTGGACAGGGGCTCGTCAAACAGCAGGACGCTGGGCTCCAGCACCAGGGCCCGGGCCAGGGCCACCCGCTGCTGCTGTCCGCCGGACAGCTGGTTGGTCATGCGGCCCTCCATCCCGGTCAGCTGTACCAGATCCAGGATGTGCATGACCCGCCGGTGGATCTCATCCTTGGGGATTTTCCGCAGCTTCAGCCCGTAAGCTACGTTGTCGAACACGTTGTAGTGCGGCAGCAGGGCGTAGGACTGGAACACCATGGCGGTGTCCCGTTTGTTGGGGGTCAGGGCGTTGATGGCCTCGTCCCCCAGATAGATCTCCCCCTCGTCCGGGCTTTCAAAGCCGGCGATCATGCGCAGAGTGGTGGTCTTGCCGCAGCCGGAGGGCCCCAGCAGGGTGACAAAGGAGCCGGGCTCGATGGTCAGTTTGGTATCTTTTACCGCATAAAACTCTTTGCCGGTTTTGGGGTCTTGATAAATTTTTGAAATATGCTCCAGGCGAACGCCTTTTTTTGTCTTGGCCATGGCTTATTCCTCCTTCAGTTTTTTGCTGGTACCGAAATACTTCATGAACAGGTTCATCAGCAGCACTGCGCCATAGGTGATGATGATCAGAATGGTGGCGAAGGCGCAGGCCAGGCTGTAAGAGCCCTTTTCCGCGAACTCGTTGATCTGTACCGTGATCAGCAGGAACTGCGGCGTCACCAGCAGGATAATGGCGGAGATGGCGGTGATGGACCGGACGAAGGCCGTGACCAGGCCGGACAGGAAAGAATCCTTGATCAGGGGCAGGGTGACCGTCATAAACACCTTGAAGCTGTCCGCACCCATGTCATAGGCGGATTCCTCGATGGACTTGTCGATCTGCCGCAGGGCGGAGATGCCGCTGCGGGTGCCCGTGGGCAGGGAGCGCACCACGAACACGATGACCAAAATGATGCCGGTGCCGTAGAGCCCCTGAAGGAAGCCGGTGTGGAACACGCCGCCGGAGAAGCCCCGGATATAGCCCACGCCCAGCACCGTACCGGGTACGGCCATGGCCAGCATGGACACGGCCTCGATAAAGCCCTTGGCCTTGAACTTCCGCTTGACCACCAAATAGGAGATGATCATGCTCAGCAGGGCGGTGATGGGGGCGGAGACGAGGCTCAGCCGGAAGGAGTCCCAGAAGGCCTGGAATCCGTGATAGCGGGTGAAGATCAGCTTGAACCACTTGGTAGTAAGGGGGAAGAACTTGTAGCCCCAGGTGGGGAAGAGAGCGCCGATGGGGACGCAGATGTACATCAGGATCACGAATCCGGCGGCCAGAGAGCACAGGACGGTGAGGGGGATGCGGACGCTGCGGTCGGTAATGAGCATCCGGCCCCGGGAGGCCTTGCCCGTCAGGGTGGCGGCCGTCTTGCGCTCCAGATAGTATTTCTGCACCGCGAACATGCCCAGGGTGATGCACAGCAGCACCACGGCCATGGCCGCCGCCCCCGGCTTGTCGTAAGAGCCGGTGATCTGCAGATAGATGGTGGTGGCCAGGGTGTCATAGGAGCCGCCGATCAGCATGGGGTTGGCAAAGTCGGCGATGGACTCGATAAAGGTGACCAGGAAGGCGTTGCCCAAGCCGGGCAGCAGCAGGGGCATGGTGACG
>CAJMQD010000101.1 GCA_905215425.1 uncultured bacterium | reverse complement strand
GAAAGAGCTGGGCGGACGCCCATTAGCCCGCCGCGCTGGCCCGGACCGCATCCTGGAAGGATTTCAAATCGTTGACCACAGGGGGAGCGATGGTGGGATCCACCTTCTGCTCTCCGTCAGGGATGATGACCACCGCAGTCTGTACCGCGCCGTTGGGGGCGGTGATGGTGGTAATGCTGTCCACTGTGCCGGACACGCCGGAGTGGATATCAGAGGAGACAAAGCCGCCGGCCTTGCCCACCACAGTGCCCACATATACCTGGTCGCCCTTGGCCACCGCAGGGGCAGCGGGAGCGCCGATGTGCTGAGCCATGGACAGCACGACCTTGCTGGGTACCGGCATGGTCACTGTCTCACAGTCAGATGTCCTCTTGTCGTGAGGCACCCGCGCGCCGTGAGCGGCGCGCTTGAGAAAATTGCTCATTCAGTTTACAACCTCCTATTGCAGTATGCAGGACTCGTTGTCTCCAACATCACATTCGCAGGCAGGGAGCCACGGTCCTGTTAGAATCCATAATTTCTGTCTTCTGTTCCCTTCTTTCTCTTATCGTCCGAAAATCCTTATTTTTTGCCTGGTTTTGTTAAAATCCAGGCGTGCCCTGTCCGGAAGCTTTTCCCCTTAGCTTCCGCAAGGCGCATCTTGACGCAAACATTATACACACAATCAATAAGAAACGCAAGGTTAGATTTCTACAGGCCGTCGAAAAAGTCCTTCTGGTCAAAGGATTCGGAGGGAAGGATAGTTGGAAAGGGAACCGTCAGGGTTCCCTTTCCTTGAAATCAACAACATTTTAACGCAGTTAAAATGTTTGCAGCTTGTCAAAAAAGTGGTAAAACCACTTTTTTGACAAGCTGAGATTTCTATTTAGGTGTACATTTTGTCCCGAGAAATGTCACGGCTGCATTCATATGTCAGTTTTCTCCCCCGCGGGCCTGCCTGGATTTTTCCGGACTGCTCCCCTCTTTCCCCTCCTCTCGTAAAAATCCTATTTCAAATTGAAAAAAACACTTGCAATTATGTTCCGAATCTGCTAATATATCATTCGATGCTTCATAAAAAGCTACACGGCGGCGTATTATGCGTCTCCGTATACTTCGTCATAGCAAGGAGGTAAGCAACATGGCCAAATGTGAATTCTGCGACAAGGACGTCGTTTTCGGCATCAAGGTTTCCCACTCTCATCGCCGCTCCAACCGCACCTGGAAGCCCAATGTCAAGCGGGTGAAGGCAATCGTGAATGGTACTCCTACCCACGTGTACGTCTGCACCAGATGCCTCCGTTCCGGTAAGGTCACCCGTGCGGTGTGATCCAACCTCAGGCTCAAAGCTCCTCCGATCGTTCGGAGGAGCTTTTCTTTTTTCCTCCCCGCTGCTGCGGGCATAATAAAACGCCAAACTCTGTAAGTGAGTTTGGCGTTTTATGATATTTATTTTTTCCGGTTGTCCAGCCAGCTCATACCCTTTACCACAAGAGCGATCAGCCCGAGGACCACAAAAATACCAGCCATTCCCTGACTTAACATCTCAATAGCCTGAAGCATGATGATTCCCTCCTATCAGCCCAGATTCGCAAAATACTGAAGGACCACTCCTCCGGCTACTACCGAAGCGATTTGTCCCGAAACGTTGGCGGCAATGGCGTGCATCAACAAATGGTTCTGGTTGTCGGCCTCCTGCCCCAGCTTTTCAATCACCCGGGAGGACATAGGGAACGCAGAGATTCCGGCCGCACCCACCATGGGATTGATCTTGTTCTGCGGCGTGATGATGTTCAGCAGCTTTACAAACAGCACTCCAACGATAGAGTCCAGCATGAAGGCCACCAGTCCCAGACACAGGATCATCAGCGTCTCCGGCCGGACAAAGTCCTCCGCCTTCATGGAGAAGGAGATGGTAATGCCCAGCAGCAGGGTGATCAAATTAGCCAGTTCATTCTGGGCGCACAGGGAAAGGGTGGTCAGAACACCGCACTCCCGGATCAGATTGCCGAACATAAGGAAGCCTACCAGCGCCACAGAGGAGGGGGCGACCAGTCCGGCAATGACAGTTACAAAAATGGGGAACAGGATTCGGGTGCGTCTGGAGACATTCCGGACTTTATAGCCCATCCGCATTGCCCGATCTTTTTTCGTGGTCACCAGCTTGATTGCAACAGGCTGGATAATGGGGACCAGAGCCATGTAGGAATAGGCCGCCACAGCGATGGCTCCCACATACTTCGAGCGCAGCACCTGAGAGACCAAAATCGAAGTGGGTCCGTCAGCCGCGCCGATAATTCCGATGGAGGCAGCATCCTTCAGGTCGAAGCCCATGGCCACTGCCAGGATGATGGTCATAAAAATACCGGTTTGTGCCGCCGCACCGCACAGAAACAGTTTGGGGTTGGACAGCAGCGGTCCAAAATCGATCATGGCGCCGATTCCGATAAACAGCAGGATCGGCAGAGCCTCTGATACGCCGATTCCCGTCTCAAACAGCCACTGGATAATGCCGGGGGTCTCCCCCAGGCCAGCGGTGAACTGATTGATCACTCCGGACAGCGGCAGATTCACCAAAATCGCTCCGAAGCCCATGGGCATCAAAAGCGCCGGCTCATACTCCTTTTCAATGGCCAGATAGATCAGCAGTCCTCCCACCACATACATCACAAACTGCTTCCATGTCACAGACAGTATGCCCTGCCACAAAAATGAAAGATCCACGTTTTACCCTTCCTTTCTTCTTCTGTACCGAACAGCCTTCCTCTCACTGTTCAGCACTATTCCTCTTGCCCTTAGAGTTTTCTTGCTTTATGGGTCATATCATAAAAAAACAGACCTGCGTTCCATAACGGAACACAGGTCTGGTCATTTCAGACAGGGCCAGAACGCTTTCAGACAAAGCGTACATGTTTGTTGGCCGTGCCGCACTCTGCAAGCAGAGTGCTGACTACTCCCCTTTGTTGTGTGGGTCATTATAGCACTATCGTTTTCCCGTTGTCAAGGGGATTTTTTATGCCTTTACGAAATATTTGCAGCGCCGGACACAGGCGGCTCAGCCCACAGCCTGGGCCACGGCGGATTCGATGGCAGCCTCTTCCTCCTGCATGGCCTTCAGTGTCATCTCCAGCAGCTTGTCCAGGTCCCAGCCGAGCAGCTGCGCCCCATTGGCAATCACGTCCCGGGAACACCCGGCGGCGAACTTCTTGTCCTTGAACTTTTTCTTCAGCGACTTCAGCTCCATATCCGCCACGCTCTTGGAGGGGCGCATAAGTGCCGCCGCGCCGATCAGTCCGGTGAGCTCGTCCGCGGCATACAGCACCTTTTCCATCTCGTGCTCGGGCTTCACATCCACATGCAGGCCCCAGCCGTGGCTGACCACAGCGCGGATGATGTCCTCCTCCACCCCATGTTCCCGCATCAGCTCCTGGCATTTGATGCAGTGCTCCGCAGGCCACTGTTCAAAATCCAAGTCGTGGAGCAGCCCCACAATGGCCCAGTGGTCTTTCTGGTCGCCGTAACCCAACTGCTGCGCATACCAGCCCATAACGTGCTCCACGGTAATGCCGTGGCGCAGATGGAAGGGCTCGTGGTTATAGCGCGTCAGCAAATCCCACGCCTGTTCTCTGTTCATGGCAACATACTCCCCTTCATCAATAAGAGACGACGATTCCGCCGTCGTTGGCATAGACCGTAGTTACGCCGCCGGCCTCTAACATCTCAAATTTCTGAAAACGGCAGCGCTCCTCCAGCATCTCCTTGACCATCTGGGCCCGCCGGGGATTGTTGCAGTGACAGATGGCACACACCCTGCCCTCATGGTCCAGATCCTGGGCAATATAGTCTGTCATCTTGCTCAGGGCCTGCTTGATCGACAGCGCCTGACCCAGCTTGCAGATCTCCCCTTCCTTGGTGGCGCCCATGAACAGCTTGATCTTCAGCGCCCCGGTGACCACAGCCTGTAATCTGGTCAAACGGCCGTTCTTCCGAAGGTTGTCCAGATTCTCCAGCACAAAGAGGGTCTGCATGCGATAGATGAACTCCTCTGTCTCCCGCACCACATGTTTAAAGGGGTACCCGGCAGAGGCCAGCTCTTTGATCTTCTGGGCCACCAGAACCTCACCCGTCACAGCGGAACAGGAGTTGAACACATAGACATTCCGGTCGGGCTGCTCCTCCTCCAACAGGCGTTTAGCCTGCTCTGCGCTGTTATGAGAACCGCTGAGCAGCGCACTGAGGGTGACAACATAGATGTCCCCTTCCCCACTCTCGTAGGCATCCAGATAAGCCTGGGGCGAGGGGCACGCCGTGGAAGGAGCATTCGCATCCGCTTTCATGCTGGCCAGCAGGTCAGCCTGGTCAAAGCTCTCGTCATCAATAAATACACTCCCCCCGGAGCGGATGGTCAGGGGCACCTTGATATAGCACCCCTCCTTCATCATCTGAGGTGTCAGATCACAGCAGCTGTCCACCACGATTTTAAAACTCATAGGATTCCCTCCAAGCAGAACGTCGGCTGATACCGAGTTTTATCATTGCCCTAAGTATAGCAGATTGCCTCAGCTTGTGCAATTAAAAATAAGCAAGAAACCTATGTGACATATTTTTTAAAAAAAGGATTGATTCCTCTCCTTTAATCGTGTATATTGTATACTATACAAGGTCTCTTTCCCATGGTATTGAACGACTATCCCCCATTTATTAAAAAGGAGCGTATGAGATCATGGCTTATAACTTTGAACACTGCACCCCCCGCTATCATGTAGGTTCCGGAAAATGGAACGAAATGGCCGCCTTCGGCGTCTCGCCCGACGAGGATGTCATCCCCTTCTCTGTGGCGGACATGGAGTTTGAGGTCGCCCCCGAGATTCGCGAGGGTTTGAAGGAGTACATCGACCGCTATGTTCTGGGCTATGCCAATCCCACCGACGAATCTAAGCAGGCCGTCTGTAA
>CAJMQD010000100.1 GCA_905215425.1 uncultured bacterium | reverse complement strand
ATGGTATTGCCGCGAATCATCAATTCCGCCAGACGGGAAGTGCTGTGGTCGGCGATGGTATGGGCCTGAAGCATAGCCTTGGACATGACAAGAACGGCGGTGCCCGGGCCCTTCAGCGCTTTGCCGTGCCGTCGGGCGTAGCGCTGCGCGCGAGCGGCGATGGAGCGGTATTCCCGCAGCTGGTCGTTCAGAGATTGAGACATGGCGCGGCTTTGGGGCATGGATAAGACCTGAGGAATGGTATTAACGCCCATTGCGGCATTTTTGTGAATGTGCTGTAATAGCTTTTTATCTGTGTTCATGATGTCACGCTCCCCAATTTCAGCTTGTACAGAGAGAGCAGAGAAATACAAGAGAAATCCTGGCAGCAGTTTTCGCCCTTTTTTGCTGAAAAACAGTTTAAAAATAGGTTCTTTCTTGTATAGTCCGGGAAAAATGACTGCCCGGTCTTGACGTGAAAAGGGGAACTGGTTATACTTTTTTCATATAACTGGTTATAACTCTTTTGCCCGCCTGACCAAACAGCGAACGGAGGAGATAGCTATGAAAGGAGCCCTGCCCATGGGTTACACCAGAGAAGACATTATCCGGATCGTCCGGGAGGAAGAAATCGAATTTATTCGGATGCAGTTTGTGGACATCTTCGGCCAGCTGAAGAATGTGGCCATTACCGCCAGCCAGCTGGAGAAGGCGCTGAACAACCAGATCATGTTCGACGGCTCCTCGATCGAGGGCTTTACCCGTATCAATGAATCTGACCAGTGTCTCTACCCTGATCTGAACAGCTTTGCGATTCTGCCCTGGCACAGCGTGCACGGGAAGGTGGCCCGACTGATCTGTGATGTATATAACACCGACGGGACTCCCTTCGTAGGCGATCCCCGTGGGGTGCTCCGCCGCGTGCTGAAGCGGGCGGAGGATATGGGCTTTGATACCTTTAACATTGGCCCGGAGCTGGAGTTTTTCCTGTTCGAGCAGGACGAGAAGGGCCATGCCACCACCAAAACCCGGGACGAGGCGGGCTATTTCGACTTGGGCCCCCTGGACAACGGCGATGTGACCCGGCGGAAGATCTGTGTGGAGCTGGAGAAGCTGGGCTTCGAGATCGAGGCTAGCCACCACGAGTGCGCCCCCGGTCAGCATGAGATCGACTTCAAATACTCCGACGCGCTGGACGGCGCAGACAAGATTATGACCTTCAAACTGGCGGTGAAGATCATCGCCCAGAAAACCGGGCTGCACGCCACCTTCATGCCCAAGCCCATCTTCGGTATCGCCGGTTCCGGAATGCATATGAATATGTCCCTGTTCAAAGGCGGAGAAAACGTGTTCTACGACCCGGATGGGGAGTTCGGCCTGTCTAAAACCGCCCTGTCCTTTATTGCCGGAATCCTGGAGCATGTGAAGGGCTTTACAGCCATCACCAACCCCTTGGTCAACTCCTACAAGCGGCTGGTGCCTGGGTATGAGGCCCCCTGCTACAAGGCCTGGTCGGCCTCTAACCGCTCTGCTCTGGTGCGTATCCCCTCCGCCCGGGGAAAATCCACCCGAGTGGAGCTGCGCAGCCCCGATCCCTCCTGCAACCCCTATCTGGCGGTGGCAGTGTGTCTGGCCGCCGGCCTGGACGGGATTGAGCGGAGTCTGACCCCGCCCCCCAGCATTATCCACAACATCTATGAGATGGACGAGGAGACCCGGCGCTCCTACGGCATCGAAAGCCTGCCCGGCAGCCTGAAGGAGGCGCTGGATGAGCTGGAGAATGACAAGCTGATCACCGACGTCCTGGGTGAGCATGTCACCCGGCAGTATGTCCTGGGTAAGCAGAAGGAGTGGGAGGAGTACCAGACCCGCGTGTCCAGCTGGGAGCTGGAGAAGTATCTGGTGACCTATTGATCCGTCCCGCATATATGCGTAACCCCCCGCCGCCTGCATCCGCAGGCGGCGGGGGGTTTGTGTAAGCTGCTGGCGGGCGGATGGGGACATCCGCCCCTGCTGAGAAACGGACGATTCGCAGAACAAGGGCTCTGCCCTTGCCGGAGCGCGGTCACCCGCCCAGCTTTTCGCCCACCATCGCCATCTGCTCCGGGGTGGGGGAGGAGGGCATGGTGATCTCCACCGCGGTGTTCTCGTAAAACAGAAGGTAGGTGTCCAGCAGACCGTCGCTCCAGCACAGCTGATAGGCGTCCTGAGCGCCCCAGGGGGCGGCGTCTGCGGATACGTAGTGGTTGGGGAACACGACCCTGCCGTTATGGACGTCGTCCTTTTTTGATTGGATCATCCAGGTTTTCAGCGGCGCATACAGGGCGGGCACCTTCACCCGGGTGACTGTATAGGACAGGTCGGGCAGGCTCGGGTCATCGGACAGGGGCCGCTGGTCGTACTCCGTGCGTTCCAGAAGGGGAGTGCGGCTGCGGTCCGCCTGAGTGGACCACTCCACGTCGGGTACATCCTCCAGCTCCTGCACGTACAGGGGCATCTCATCGTGATAGACGGAAAAGGTCCAGCCGGAGCTGGTGGTGAAGGTCTCGCCGCCGCTGTCCTGATGATGACTGATCACGACCGCGGCCAGCACCACGGTGACGGTGATGGTGAACACGAGGGCGGCCGTTGCGGTAAGGACGATGTTGGCTCCGCGGCTGAAGCCCGCCTTCCGCATCCCACGGTTACAAAGGCCGATCAGCCATACAACACCCAGCGTGAGGACGATGACGGCAGGAGCGGTATTCCCCATGGCGAGCCCCAGCAGCAGCACCACGGCGGCCAGAACGGACAGGTTGAAAACGGTGGAGAGCAGGGTGGCCCTGCTGCTTTCAGAGGGGGGCAGCTGCCCCTGAGCCGCCGCCGCCTTGGCCCGGCGGATCCACCGCAGGATCCGGATCAGCGTCAGCGCGCCCTCCAGCAGGATGATCACCCACAGCAGGAGCAGACCGGCCTCCGCCGGGTCAGCCAGATACTCCGCCGGACGCCGCCGCAGGGCGGACAGCTGCATCATAAGCTGCACGACGGCCAGCAGAATTGTGGAGAGATTGCCGGACAGGATCCTTTTTCTGGCCAGCCGCACCAGACCCTCGGCCTGCACCGCCGGGTCGGTCTCCATGGGCACCGGGTCAGGCTGGTCGTTGGAGAACAGGAGCATAGCGTCCTGCTGGGCCTCCAGCTTCCAGCCGTCCGCTGTGGCGTACTCCTCCAGAAGCTGCTGCCCCGGAGTGGGGACCGGGTCGTAGGGGGACACCTTGGACAGACAGACCACCGCGAAATGCAGCTGCCGGGGCTCGATCCGCTCGTATTGACACAGGTACATACCCAGCTTTCGGATCATCCAGCCCTTGGCGGCCATCTCCTCCAGATGGCGCTGGACGGCGGTACTGTCATAGATGGAAAAACGGTTCAATTCGTATTTTCTGTCTTTCATGTTGTCTTCTCCTCCTCAGTCAAGCGCCGGTAGTCCTGTGCCTGGGCGCAGATGCGGCGGTACTCCCGGTCCAGCATCTCCTGCCCCTCGTCTGTCAGCAGATAGCTGCGCCGCCGGCCCTCCACCCGGGTCTCCTGGATGTACCTGGCGTCCAGAAACTGCTCCAACAGGTTATACAGAGTTCCGGAGCCCACCGTCACCCGGCCATTGGTCATGGCGGGCACCAGCTCCAGAATGTCGATGCCGCAGCGCTCCTTCCGCAGACAGAGCAGGATGTAAAACATCTGCTCCGTCAAGGTTTGGAATTTCGGGCGGGGCATAGAGTCACCTCCTATTCTCGAATATCGAGTTATCTTGGTAATATCATAATCTCGAATATCGAGAATGTCAAGACAGAATGAAAAAAATATAGGGCGCAGTTCGAAAAATTCTGTTCATAAATTCTGCTTTACTCCCGGGCGGGTTTTGCGTATAATGATACGAGTCGCAGCGAAGAAAGGAGAACGTGGTTTTTCCACCAGAAGCGCCAGCGCTTGTCCCACGGGAATGGGTGGGATAAGACGACGAGGAGAGGGGAGAATCGAAGGATTCGGCGGATGCCCCTCCGCAGGGCGCTCCGGATGCGTGACACAGCGTCTAAATACCCGGGTGACTGGGGAACAGAGGGCCTGTGACCGGGGCAGGGGACCAAATGGCTGCGAGTTTGTCCTCCGTAACAGCCGCATTGCGGCGGAAGCCAATATAAAATGGAGGAACATAGAACCATGTGTGGTATTGTAGGATTTATTGGAAATGAGCAGGCTGCTC
Source organism: uncultured bacterium (assembly GCA_905215425.1). Lineage (GTDB taxonomy): Bacteria > Bacillota > Clostridia > Oscillospirales > Oscillospiraceae > Lawsonibacter. Next base: position 728 of record CAJMQD010000100.1, on the reverse strand, counting down.
CCATCCTGTTGGAGGGCCTTTCCCGGCTGGAGTACCGGGGATACGACTCTGCCGGTCTGGCGGTGTATGATGCCCAGGCAGGGCTGCAGGTGAGTAAGGCCAAGGGCCGTTTAAAAGCGCTGTATGACCTGACCCACGGCGGCGCCGATGTGAAGGGCACCATGGGTGTGGGCCACACCCGCTGGGCCACCCACGGAGAGCCCAACGATGTCAACTCCCATCCCCAGGTCAGTCAGTCCGGCCGGGTGGCCGTGGTACACAACGGCATTATTGAGAATTATGTCCGCCTTAAGGAATTCTTGATGGAGAAGGGCGTTCAATTTGTGTCTGAGACGGATACAGAGGTGGTGGCCCAGCTGGTGGATTACTACTACCAGGGCGACCTGCTGGAGGCTGTGGCTCAGGTGCTGAAGGTCATCGAAGGAGCGTATGCCCTGGGCATTGTCTGTGCCGACGAGCCGGACAAAATCGTGGCAGCCCGGAAGGATGCCCCTCTGCTGCTGGGCCACGGGAAGGATTGCAGCTTCCTGGCCAGCGACGTCACTGCGCTGGTAAAGTATACCCGGGACGTAAGCTACATGGACGACGGCGAGGTGGCGGTCCTTACCCGGACGGGCATCCAGTGCTATGACAATCTGATGCGGCCCATCCAGAAAGAGATATCCCGGGTGGAGTGGGAGATCGACGCGGCGGAGAAGGGCGGTTATGAGCACTTCATGTTCAAGGAG
>CAJMQD010000099.1 GCA_905215425.1 uncultured bacterium | reverse complement strand
CTGGAACACTTCAAGCGCTACCCCCTCCGGCCCAAGTCCCTGATCACCGAGAATCGGGAGGGGCTGATCATCGGCTCCGCCTGCGAGGCGGGGGAACTGTTCCGGGCGGTGGTAGACGGCAGGGACTGGGAGGAGCTGAAGCGCATCGCCTCCTGGTACGACTTTCTGGAGATCCAGCCCATCTGCAACAATATGTTTATGCTGCGCAAGGGGATGGTACGCAGCGAGGAGGAACTGAGGGACTTCAACCGCACCATCGTAAAGCTGGGCGAGGAGCTTAACAAGCCGGTGTGCGCCACGGGGGACGTCCACTTTCTGGACCCGGAGGATGAGATCTACCGCCATATCCTCTTGGCATCGAAGGGATTTGAGGATGCCGACTCGCCCCTGCCTATTTACTTTAAGACCACGGAGGAGATGCTGGAGGAGTTCTCCTATCTGGGCAAGGAGAAGGCCTATGAGGTGGTGGTGAAGAACACCAACTTCATTGCCGATTGCTGTGACCCCATCGAACCTCTGCCCAACGGTCTGTTTGCCCCCAAATTGGAGGACTCCGACGGGGAGCTGAAGCGGCTGGTGTGGGGAAAATGCCACGACCTGTACGGGGAAGAGCCGCCCCAGATCGTGGTGGACCGCATCAATGCGGAGCTGACAGACATCATCAACTGTAAGTATGACGTGATCTATATGTCTGCCCAGAAATTGGTGCAGAACTCCCTGGAGCACAGCTATCTGGTGGGCTCACGTGGCTCTGTGGGGTCCTCTCTGGTGGCCTTTATGTCGGGCATTACGGAGGTAAACTCCCTGCCAGCCCACTACCGCTGTCCCAATTGCAAGCATACGGATTTCGACTACGCCCAGGACCCGGAGCACCCCTACGGCTGCGGCGCGGATATGCCGGATGCCTGCTGCCCGGTGTGCGGCGCCAAATATGTGAAGGACGGCTTCAATATCCCCTTCGAGACCTTCCTGGGCTTCGGCGGCGACAAGGTGCCCGACATCGACCTGAACTTCTCCGGAGAATACCAGTCCAACGCCCACCGTTACACCTTCGAGCTGTTCGGCCAGACCCACGTGTTCCGGGCGGGCACTATCGGAGCTGTGGCGGAAAAGACCGCCTTCGGGTATGTGAAGCACTACTTGGACGAGCGCGGCTTGTCTGTATCCAAGGCGGAGGAGAACCGGCTGGCTCTGGGCTGTACCGGCGTAAAACGCACCACAGGCCAGCACCCCGGCGGCATGGTGGTCATTCCTCAGGACAAGGAGATCTACGACTTCTGCCCTGTACAGCACCCGGCGGATGACCCCAACAGCGACATCGTCACGACGCATTTTGAGTACCACTCCATGGAGTCCAACCTGCTGAAACTGGACATGCTGGGCCACGATGACCCCACCATGATCCGGATGCTGGAGGTGCTCACCGGGGTGAACGCCCGGACGGATATCCCGCTGGATGACCCGGATACCATGTCCCTGTTCAGCTCATCCAAGGCATTGGGATACGAGAATGACAAGACCCTTGGCCCCACCGGCGGCACCGCCATCCCGGAGTTTGGCACCACCTTTGTCCGGGGGATGCTGGAGGAGACCCAGCCCAAGCAGTTCGATATTCTGGTGCGGCTGTCCGGCTTCTCACACGGCACTGACGTGTGGCTGGGCAACGCCCGGGACCTGGTGCTGGAGCAGGGAATCCCCGTTGGACAGGCCATCGGCTGCCGCGATGATATCATGTTGTTTTTGATCTCCAAGGGGATGCCCCCGAAACGCTCCTTCAAGATCATGGAGTCTGTCCGTAAGGGCAGGGGACTGCCTGATGGGGCGGAGGACGAGATGAAGGCCGCCGGCGTGCCTGACTGGTACATCGGCTCCTGTAAAAAAATCGCCTATCTGTTCCCCAAAGCCCACGCTGTGGCCTATGTGATGATGGCGTTCCGCATCGCGTGGTTTAAGGTACACCGGCCCCTGGCCTTCTATGCAGCCTACTTCTCCATCCGGGCCAAGGCCTTCGACGAGGCCTTCATGTGCCGGGGAATGGACGTGTGTCAGAAAAAAATGCGGGAGATCGTGGCCAAGGACAAGGAAGCGACTGCGGTGGAGCAGGATATGCTGACTACGTTGGAGGTTTGCTATGAGTTCTACCTCCGGGGCTTTACCTTCGATAAGATCGACCTGTACAAGTCTCAAGCCATCAACTTTACGGTGGATGAGGAGCGTGGAACCTTGCGGCCCCCCTTCGTGTCCGTGGCCGGACTGGGGGAGACGGCAGCCATATCCCTGGCGGAGCAGAGCAAGGGCCGGCAGTTTATTTCCATCGAGGAGGTGTCTGCCGCCTGCCCCAAGGTGTCCAAGACCCACATTCAGCTTTTGAAGGACGCCGGGGCCTTCGGCAGCCTGCCGGAAACCAGTCAAATTGATCTGTTTGCGATGCTGGGGGGATGAACTTTTCCGGTTTGTACGGCGCAGCGAGGCAGGCTGCCGAACAGGCCGCGTTCGTCCTCGCAAGCTATATATCTCTCGCTTCCATCTAAAGATGAAAGCTCGTTCATTTCGCTGCTCGTCCTCTCCCATTTGAACCCGCTCCGCTGGGCTTCAAATGGGGAAAACGGCGCGCAATGACAGGGTGCGCTGGCCGAACCATAAGATTTTCTTAAAGTTTTCCATGCTCCCTTGCCGCCATGATAATGATGTGGTAGCATCTGATTTGCATAAAGATCTGCGTTACGCAGTTTGAAACGAAGGAGACCTAATATGAGCTATAACGGAAGGCGCCTGTCCCGCTCGGGCAGCAGCTCCGGCGGCTGTTCAGCCGGAGGGCGGGTGGCGCGGCTGCTCTTTTTCCCGCTGTTGTTCCCCTATCTGGAGTTGGTGCTCCACCTGCATATGAAAATGTCGTTGGCCTATCTGCCCATCTGGCTGCTGTTTGGCATGGCGGGGGGGCTGGTATTGACGGCGTTGACGATCCCTTTTTCTAAGACAGTCAATCACATCTTATCAGCCGTATTGGCGTGGCTGATCTCTCTGATTTTTGTGGTGGAGATGATCGCCAAGAAGATACTGCAATCCTATTACCCTTTAAGCACATTGGGAACGGCGGCAGATAACAAACTGACAGACTATGCCGATGTGATTGCCGCTGCGGTGGGAAAGAGCGCGCTGATCATAGTGGTGTTCTTCCTGCCCGCTCTGCTGCTGACCGTATTCGGACGGCGGGTGCTGGGGTTTGAGCGGTATGATTGCCGGCTGTCCGGCGTGCTGGTAGTGGGTGCAATACTGTTTCATCTGGTAGGGTTGGGAATGGTCCACCTGCCTTGGGGGGGCGACCTGACGCCCAAGCAGCTCTATCGGGTGGATACCAATGCGGATGATCAGGTGGAGCAGTTGGGACTGCTGAATATGTTCCGCTTGGATGTAAAGCATATGATCGTCCCGGCAAAGGGGAATCTGGATTCCGACTTCAGCACCATCGGCGGTCTGGGTGACGACAGCAGTTCTGGTGATAGCTCCGGGGATACCTCTGAGGAGCCCGGACCGGTGATCGACACCTTGCCCAATGTGATGGACGTGGATCTGAACGCCCTGGCGGAGGGTACCAGCAACAAGGACATCCAGTGGCTGTGCAATTACTTCAACAGTGTGACTCCCACGAAGAAGAACGAGTATACCGGTATGTTCGAAGGGTATAACGTGATCTTCTTTACGCTGGAGGGTTTCTCCGGTTATGTGATTGACCCGGAGCTGACCCCGACCCTCTATAAGCTGACCCACGAGGGCTTCGTATTCAACAATTTCTATACCGCCCTTCATTACACCAGTACCTCCAACGGCGAATGTCAGAATCTGTTGGGCCTGTACCCCAAGAATGGCAACCCCATCACGATGAAGCGCACCGGCGTGCTGGGTACCGACTGCTATTTCTCTCTGGCTCAGCAGCTGGGCCGGTTGGGTTATCAGACGTTGGGTTACCACAACAATGGTGATATGTACGGAAGAGCCGCTTCCCATTCTAATTTGGGATACGACTGGAAGTACTATAAACACGGTCTGGACTGTGAGATGAATTCCGCCGGAACGGAAAAGCTGTGGCCCCAGCGGGACAGCTATATGATCGAAGCCAGTGTGGATGACTATATCAACAGCGACCAGCCCTTCCACGTCTACTATCTGACCATCAGCGGCCACACGCCCTACTCCTGGAACTGGGTGGCCCGGCAGTATAAGGACCAGGTGTCCTCGCTGCCTTACAGCGAAAAGACCCAGGCCTATATCGCTACCGCCATGGAGGTGGACAAGGCTCTGGAGACTCTGATCCAGAAGCTGGATGAGGCGGGTAAGCTGGACAAGACCCTCATCGTGGCCGCCCCTGACCATGTGCCTTACTTCGACATTGACACGCTGGAGGAATTGTCCGGTGAGAAGTTCGGTAAATCGGAGGATATGGAGGGACTGAAAGAGTCCGCCATCAACTTTGATGTATACAAGAACTCTCTGATCATCTGGTCGGCCAGTATGACCGAGCCGGTGAACGTGGACAAGGTGACCTGCCAGGTAGATATCCTGCCCACGGTATCCAATCTGCTGGGGCTGGAGTACGATTCCCGGATGCTGGCGGGATCGGACGCCCTGTCGGACAGCGAGGGGCTGGTGGTGTTCACCTCCCGCTGCTGGAAGTCGGATAAGGGCTTCTACAACCGCTTTACCCAGACCTTCACCCCTGCGGCGGGGGTCACCATGACCCAGGAGGAGCAGGACCGCTATGTATCTGCCATGAAGAAGCTGGTAGACTATAAGCTGGAGAGTACCGCCAGAATCGTGGAGAACAACTTCTACCACTACGCCTTTGCAACGAAGTAAAAGCCAATCAGACAAACAACAGCCGCGGCAGTTCATTCTGCCGCGGCTGTTGCCGTATTGTCTTAACAAAGACAACCACTGGCTCTGCCAGTGGAAAAAAAGAGCTT
>CAJMQD010000098.1 GCA_905215425.1 uncultured bacterium | reverse complement strand
CTGTCCGTCATGAGAGGTGTCATTTCCGACGCACGTGTCGCCGGAAATGACGGAGTTTCCTTTCCTTCCGTCGCCTACGCACGACTCAACTCTGCGAGGCTCTTCTCCAGGAGGGTTTTTCGACAGCCTGAGAGCAGCGGCAAATCCGCTGCTCTTTTTGTATCATTTTGATACCATCGTCTCCTTTTTAGCCGTAAAAGGGGGCTATCCCGGCGCAAAAGTTGGCATATGGATTGCTCTTTTAACAGGACCGGAGGGATGGCGTATGCACACCGCAATGTTTCACTCGGTCAATTCGGGGCTCTTTTTCTGCGACGGCAAAAACGGTCTGCTGGTCGATGGGATCCATCAGGGCCGGGAAGAGGGCTGTTCGCCCATGCCGGATTTTTTATCCCTGCAGCTGCGCAAAAATACCGGCCTGTTCGCCCACCTGACCGGCGTGCTCTTTACCCACCTGCACCACGATCATTATGATGAAGAAGGCCTTGAGTCCCTGCTGCACGGGCGCCCCGATCTGCCGGTCTATGGTCCGCGTCTGCGGCGCGGCGGCGCGCTGGTGCGTCCCATTCGCGCCAATCTGCGCACCGTCCGCATGGGCGGGGCATATATCTTGGCCCGGGATACCCGTCACGACGGCGCGCGCTACCGGGAGGATCCCCATCAGTCCTACCTGATCCGCATGGGCGGCGAGCGCTTTTTCGTGGCGGGAGACGCCGCCCTCCGCCGTGCAGACGCGGCAGACTTTGCCGGCTTCTACCCGGAGTCGGTGTCGGCAGCTTTTTGCAACCTTTATCAGCTGGCCTCTCCGGAGGGACTGGACTTTCTCCGCGCCCTTGCGCCGGAGCGGATTTTTTTGTATCACCTGCCGTTTCAGGCGGACGACCGCTATCACTACCGTCAGCTGGCCCGCCAGGCGGCCCGGGCCTGCCCGGCCGATCTGCCCCGGCCGGAACGGCTGGAGCACATGGCCTGGGTGGACGGGCGGGCAGCGGATTGGGAAAACATACGGAAAGGAACCGAAAACAATGGTCTATCTGGAGTCGCACAGCACGGATCCCTACTTTAATCTTGCCCTGGAGGAATATATCTTTGAACACATGGACCGGAGCAGGCAGTATTTCCTGCTCTGGCAAAACGACCGTACCATCGTAGTTGGCAAGTATCAAAACACGGCGGAAGAGATCAACCAAAGCTATGTGGAGGCCCACGGCATTCGGGTGGCCCGCCGCCTGTCCGGGGGCGGGGCGGTCTACCACGACAAGGGAAATTTGAACTTTACCTTTATTGTGGATCAGGCGGACAACGCCGACTTCAACTTCAACGTCTTTGTCGTCCCGGTCCTGCGTGCGCTGGAACGGTTTGGGGTAACGGCTGCGTTTAACGGACGAAACGACCTCACCATCGACGGGCAGAAGTTTTCCGGCAATTCTCAGTATGCCCGACACGGCCGCCTGCTCCACCACGGCTGCATTATGCTGGACTCCAACCTGACCAACGTGGCCGACGCTTTGAAGGTCAAACAGGCCAAATTTGATTCCAAAAGCGTCAAATCCGTCCGCAGCCGGGTGACCACCATCAACGCGCACGCCCCACGCCCCATTTCCATGGAGGAATTCAAGGCTGCGCTGCGCGCCGGTATCCTGGAGAGCGATGGTCTGGAGCCCCGGACCCTGACGCCGGAGGAGCTGGCCGCTGTAAAACGGCTTCGGGACGAAAAATATGCCACATGGGAGTGGAATTACGGCCGTTCTCCCGCTTACCACATGCGCCGTGAGCGGAAATTCAGCGCGGGACTGGTCACCATCTTCCTCCAGGCCGAGGAAGGCAGGATCAAAAGCATCCGGTTTTACGGTGACTTTTTTGGAAACGGCGACCTTGCCGAGCTGGAAGAGGCAATGGTATCGCTCAAGCTGGATCAACATCTGGAAAAGGCCCTGGAAAACTGCAGGATCGGCGAGTACCTCAACGGGATCACCGCCCATGATATCGCGCAAATGCTGCTGTACTGATCGTCCCCACCCACATATCTCCCCGTTCTGGCGCATATAAATCTGCCAGTGAAGAAACATTGCGGGGAGTGTTGCTGTTTGAAAGGGAACATCGAGGAGCGCGCCTGTCAGCTGGCGCTTTACATCATAGAAAACAAAGCGACGGTGCGCACCGCGGCCCAAAAGTTCGGCATCAGCAAATCCACGGTACATAAGGATCTGAGCGAACGTCTGCCCGCGTTTAACAGGCCCTTGTATCTCCAGGTCAAGGGCGTGCTGGAGGAAAATAAGGCGGAGCGGCATATCCGCGGCGGCATCGCCACCCGCAAGAAGTATAAGGGCGAGGAATAAAAAGGAACGTCTGCCGTCATGCAAAGAGATGGCGTACCACAAGGGAACGGTTGACGGCATCGCAGCGACACGGCGGGCACACCGGCGTGTCGCCGTATTTTTCCCCCGCCGCGGCAAAAGAGACTGCCTGCGTTTCTGCCGGCCCGGCGCCGCCTTTCCATCTGCCCGTAGCGGCGTCAGCGCCCCATAAACGGCTGAAAAGGGAAAAGGGACCGCCCTGATCGGAGCGGCTCCCTTTTCGTTATCCGTTCTTATTGCGCCTTTCCCCGTTTGATTCTTGGATCCTCACTGTCTTCCGCAAAATACCTGCAATGGTGGCATAAATGAGATCCCGCAGAACCGCTTCCGTGAATGAACGCACAGCATGCGAAAACAACCCGCCCGGAGGGAGGCCGTTCTGGACCGCATAAACGAAATCGGCCCCAAGCAAGTGCATACCGGCGTGGACGCCCGACGCGGACCGGTACACAGTGGAGGCAACAGCCCCGCCTCCTGCGCTGCGGGCGCCTTGTAATTAATTATAAAGAAAGCTGCGCTTAGCGCGCCCCCAACCGGGAAAGCGGCCGGTACCGCTTATGTCGGCCGTTCCAATCCGGACTCGCTGTCCAGCGTCAGCAAATGCCGCGCAATTTTAGAATTTGTGATCAACACGTTGCACAATCCGCCCCGCAGCGCACCCAAGATCGCTTTCATCTTAAACCGATCATTTGCAATGCAGATCCGGTTTTCAGCCGTTTGAAAGATACTGCGCTTTGGGATAATCATGCGGTCATAAAGCGGGGTCTCGATAATAGCGCCATTTATATCAAAAAAATAACCCCACATACAGCCAACCGCACCGTTTTTCATCAGCGGCGCCACGTTTTTCTCCCCTATATGATCGGTCCAGTAAAGCAGCGTATCCACCCCGCTGATAAACGTGTCCACTTCCTGATGCACCCGAAAAATCTCTATGGCTGCATTGCGTTTTAGCAGCAACTGCCTGCTCTCTTCATCGTCCATCAGGTACGGCAGAAACAATCGTTTCATTTCGCACCCGTACAACACCGCCACCTGCTGCATCGTGTACATCTCGTCCACTGTTGGGTTGCTCGTATTTTCCAGCGATCCGGCCAGTTGCACGACCTTCATCCCAGGCAGCGTACGGTGCGGTTTTAGATTCTGAACCGTGGTGGCGACCGTTTTTCCGTGGGAGACGGAAAGGACACTGTGCTCGTTCAGGATGCTGGACAGATAGGATGCTCCCATACTGAAAACGCTGTCAAATTCCTCCTGGATTCCAGAGTTTTCCGAGTAGGCCACCAATACGTCTTTCAATGAAAAGCGATCCCGAAGTATCTTTTCTAAATTATGGTGATTTTCAAAGGACGGTTTAATGATGATCTCCACAATCCCAAGGGCTTTCGCCTTTTTAATCAGCCTGGATACCCGGGAACGGGAAACATATATTTTGTCGGCGATCTCCTGCTGCGTCAGGTCTTGATCGTAGTACATCCGGGCAACCTCTACCAGCAAATCTATATCCTTCATGCGGCTTCCCTCCTTGCAAAGGCAGTGCTGAAAGGGTGAGTTTAAAAAATCACTTCTGAATCATTTTAATCTCTAGCACCTTTAATTTCAAGGGCAAGCTGACAGAAACCGCTGGAACAAGCTGGCTTTCGGGCAAAGCAAACATAGGGCAGAGCCTCCGCGGGCGCGTTTGATGCAAGCGGAGGCTCTGCCTTATAAAATAAAAGCTGCGCTATAGCGCGGTCGTGTCCAATTGGGTCACTGCCCTGCGTATTTCCAAGACTTTTCCCGGAACGACAGACAGCTCCCGGATCCCTGCCTTTGCATAGAAGGGCAACAGCTCCGTCTTCGCTGCCGACTCCCCACAGATTCCGCACCAGATCCCATGTGCAGCAGCGCTCTTCGCGGTATGGGCGACCAGCCGCAGAACCGCTTCATCGCCATAGTCAAATAACGCCGCCACCTTCTCATTGAGCCGGTCGGCCGCCAAGGTATACTGTGTCAGGTCATTGGTCCCAATGGAGAAAAAGTCCACCTCGGCAGCAAACCGGTCGCTCATGATCGCGGCCGAGGGCACCTCTACCATCATCCCAACCTCAATGTTCTGGGAGAAGGGGATCCCCTCCTGTCTCAGTTCCTCCTGGCACTGCTTCAGCACGGCCTTGGCCCTGTGCAGTTCCTCCAGCTTGCTGATCATGGGGAACATGATGGCCAGCGTGCCGTACACAGAAGCGCGCAGCAAAGCCCGTAATTGCGTACGGAACACATCCGGCTGGGCAAAGCACAGCCGGATGGCCCGGCAGCCCAGGGCCGAATTCTCCTCGTGGGGCAGCGGCAGATACGAGGGCACCTTGTCCGCCCCAATGTCCAGGGTGCGTACTACCACTCTTTTGCCGTTCATCCTGCGGAGGACTTGGCTGTATGCGTCGACCTGAGCCGCTTCATCCGGGAGCTCCGCTGCGTCCAGGTAGAGGAATTCACTGCGCATTAGTCCCACGCCGTCCGCGCCCTGCGCCAAAGCCGAATCGGCGTCCGCGACACAGCCGATATTGGCACACACCTCGATCCGCACGCCGTCCCGCGTAATACTTTCCTTGTCCCGAAAGGCCCTGAGGTCC
>CAJMQD010000097.1 GCA_905215425.1 uncultured bacterium | reverse complement strand
GGTTCTGGCAGCAATGCCGGCCCCGCCAAGGACACGCTGGTGTTCTCTATCCCCAGCGAGCCCACCACCTTGGACGCTACCACTGCCGGTGAGCGTATCACCTATCTGCCCGTTCACGCCATCCACGATACCATTCTGGCCGAAGGTGACAACGGCGAGATCGTGGGCAACCTGGTGGAGAGCTGGGAGATCTCTGAGGACAACCTGACCTACACCATGAAGATCCGCGAGGGCGTTAAGTTCCACCAGGGTCAGACCATGACCGTGGAGGACGTGATGTTCTCCCTGCAGAAGAGCACCGAGAACTTTGCCGGCCGTTACAGCGTGATCACCAACATCGAGAAGGTGGACGACACTCACTTCAAGTTCACCCTGGCCTATCCCTTCTCCCCCGTGCTGAACCTGCTGGCTCTGACCAACGCCAGCGTGGTGTGCAAGGAGACCTACGAGGCCAATCCCGAGGGCTATGGCCGCAACCCCAACGGTACTGGCCCCTTCAAGTTCGTCAGCTGGATGAGCGGTGAGAACATCGTTCTGGAGCGCAACGACGAGTGGTGGAAGGGCGAGGTGCCCCTGAAGACCCTGACCTTCCGTATCATCTCTGAGGAGGCTACCGAGCTGATCGCTCTGGAGGCCGGCGACATCGACGCCTACATCCAGGTTTCCGAGAGCAACCGCAGCCTGATCGAGAGCAACCCCGACCTGACCATGTACTCCGTTCCCGGCGGCCAGGTTTACACTCTGGCTTTCAACAACGGCACCTACTCCAACGGCCAGAAGAGCGTGTTCGCCGACAACAAGACTCTGCGTCAGGCCATCTGCTGCGCCATCAATAAGGCCGACGTGACCGCTCTGGCTGTCAACGGTTCCGTGGACCCCCTGTACACTCCCTACCCCACCTTCGTGGAAAACTTCCCCGAGGACTTTGACGGCGACGTCTATGATGTGGAGAAGGCCAAGGAGCTGCTGGCCGAGGCCGGCTATCCCAACGGCTTTAAGTTCACCATGAAGACCACCACTCAGAGCGGCTACAGCAAGCCCGCTGAGGCCATCCAGGGCCAGCTGATGAACATCGGCGTGGAAGTAAATCTGGTGACCATGGAGCGCGGCACCTACCTGCAGGAAGTTTACAACAACTTCGACTACGACGCCACCATCTGGGCCGTTTCCTGCGACTACCCCAACATGGATGACGGTGTGTACCGCCGTTTCTACAGCGGCAACATCACCCCTGGCAACAACTACATGCAGATCAATGACCCCGAGCTGGATGAGGCCATCCTGACCAACCGTACTTCCGCTGATCCCGCCGAGCGCGCTGCCTGCGTGAAGCGCGTGGCCGAGATCATCCGTGACGAGGCCTACTGCCTGCCCCTGTACACCTCTTTGACCAACCTGGCCACCAACAGCAACCTGAAGGGCGTTAACGTGAACTACGGTTCTGTGGTTGACTTCTCCAAGTGGTCCTGGTAATTCCAAAACGGGCAAATAGCGCGGAGAGACCCCAAATGTAAGGTAACGGCGTGCCAGCGCGCTGCGCCAAGCGCGCGGGACGTTGGCACGCCTGCTTTATTCCTGATTTGTGAAGATCCAAGCTTTCGCTCAGCTTAATTTTGAACCTATAACAGAAGATACACCTTTTAGGGCACAGGGCCGCATGACAAGGCCTGTGGCCCGTAAGATGGGAGGTTAATTCCTTGACGCGCTATATTTTAAAACGTTTGGTTCTGATGATCCCCATTGTTTTGGGTATTTCCTTTATCATCTTTACCATTATCAGTGTTACCCCCGGCGACCCTGTCCAGCTGATCATGGGCGCCGATGCTGACCCCGTCCTGATGGAAGCCAAGCGGGAGGAGTGGGGTCTGAACGACAACTTCCTGGTGCGATATGCCAAGTATATTGGCGGCGTCGTCACCGGCGACCTGGGCACCTCTTACCGTACCGGCAACTCCGTGGCCGGCGAGATCGCCCAGCGTCTGCCCAAGACCATGGTCATCGCCCTGGGCGGCATTGGCCTGTCTGTTTTGGTGGGCGTACCCCTTGGTTTGATTTCAGCGGTGAAACAATATTCTTTCATTGACTATTTTGCCCGCGTGCTGGCAATGCTGCTGACGGCCATCCCCGCCTTCTGGCTGGGCCTAATGTCGCTGCTGTATTTCTGCCTGAAGCACCGGTGGCTGCCGGCAACAGGCGGCGAATCGGCAGCGGGCTTTATATTACCGGTGCTGGTGCTGGCGGCCTCCGCTACTGCGACCCAGACCCGTACTACCCGCTCCTCTGTGCTGGAGGCCATTCGTCAGGACTATGTTAAAATGGCCCGGGCCAAGGGCGTGAAGGAGAGCCGCGTGATCTTCAAGCACGTGCTGCGCAACAGCATTCTGCCCGTGATCACCATTGCCGGCATGAACATCGGTGTGCAGATGGGCGGTACCGTGGTGATCGAGAATGTGTTTGCGATCTCTGGCATGGGCAACTTCCTGGTCAACTCCGTCCGCGTGAAGGACGCCCCCGCTATCGTGGGCACCCTGATGGTAGTGGCGACCTTTATCGCCCTGATGAACTTGGTTGTGGACCTGATCTACGCCGTGGTGGACCCCCGTCTGAAGTCTCAGTTTACCACCACGAAGAAGCGGATCAAGCGCCATGCCCAGACCAATACTTAAAGAAAGGACGGAAGTCTTACATGGCATCTAACGGAACTGAAAACGTAAAGCGCAGAAGCCAGCTTGCCTCGGTCGTCCGGCGCTTTATGAAGAACAGACTGTCTGTGCTGGGACTTGTGATCCTCCTCTTTCTGATGATCACCTCCCTGAGTGCCGACCTGTTCTTCGACTACAACACACAGTGTATCGCGCTGAACGCCCAGGAGACCTTTAAGCTGCCCGGCACCCCCGGTCACATTTTCGGCACCGACCAGTACGGCCGCGATATGTTCATCCGTATCATCTACGGCGGCCGGATCTCCCTGGTGGTGGGCTTTGTCACCGCCGGCTTTGCCCTGTTCTTCGGCACCCTGATCGGCGCTACCGCCGGCTACTTCGGCGGCCGCATCGACAACGTCCTTATGCGTATCATGGATGTGTTCCTGGCTATCCCCTCCATGCTGCTGGCCATCTGCATCGTGGCCGCTCTGGGCGGCGGCCTGGGCAACCTGCTGCTGGCCAACGGTATCTCTCAGGTGCCCCGCTATGCGCGAATCGTCCGGTCCAGCGTGATGGGCCTGAAGAATGCGGAATTTGTAGAGGCCTCCCGCTGCTATGGCGCGGACCACACCCATATCATTTTCCGCCACATTATCCCCAACGCTATGGGCTCCCTGATCGTACAGGCCACCTTGACCATGGCTTCCTCCATCCTGTCCGTGGCCTCCCTGAGTTTCCTGGGTCTGGGTATCACTCCTCCCACCCCGGAGTGGGGCTCTATGCTGTCCACCGGCAAGGAGTTCATGCGCCAGTGCCCCCATCTGATCACTATCCCCGGTCTGGCAATCGCCACCTCCGTGCTGTCCTTCAACCTGATTGGCGACGGCCTGCGTGACGCTCTGGACCCCCGGCTGAAGAACTAAGCGGAAAGGAGAGCACGAAATGAACGAGAATAAAGAAAAACTGCTTGAGATCCGCGACCTTTCCGTAACTTACATCACCGACGACGCCACCCTGTACGCGGTGAACGGTTTGAACCTGGACCTGTTCCGGGGCGAGACCCTGGGGCTGGTGGGCGAGACCGGCGCCGGCAAGACCACCACGGCTACCGCCGTGATGAAGCTGCTGCCCGAGCGCGTGGGTAAGATCACCAGCGGCGATATCAAGTTTGACGATGTGGACATCACCAAGGCCAGCGAGGCCGAAATGCGCGCCCTGCGCGGCCGCCGGATCTCCATGATCTTCCAGGACCCCATGACCTGCCTGAACCCCGTCCTCACGGTGGGCGACCAGATCGCCGAGGTGCTGGAGACCCACGGTATCCACGAGAAGGAGGCCCTGTCCAAGCGTGTGGACGAGCTGCTGAATCTGGTGGGTATCCCCTCCGAGCGTAAGAAGGACTACCCCCACCAGTTCTCAGGCGGCATGAAGCAGCGCGTCGGAATCGCCATCGCTCTGGCCTGCGAGCCTGAGCTGATCCTGGCCGACGAGCCCACCACCGCTCTGGACGTGACTATCCAGGCGCAGGTGCTGGCCCTGATGAAGGAGCTGCGGGACAAATTCAACACCGCCATGCTGCTGATCACCCACGACCTGGGCGTTGTGGCCGAGGTCTGCGACAGCGTAGCTATTATGTACGCCGGTGAGATCATCGAGTATGGCTCTGTGGAGCAGATCTTCTATAACGATGACCATCATCCCTATACCAAGGGCCTGTTCGGCTCTATCCCCAGTATGAGCGAGGGCCAGCGCCGCCTGCGCCCCATTGACGGTCTGATGCCTGACCCCTCCATCCAGATGCCCGGCTGCCCCTTTGCCGATCGCTGCCCCAACCGCAGCGACCGCTGCGTGGAGGAGAAGCCCGCGGTCCATGATATGGGCGGCGGACACATGGTCAAGTGCCACCTGTTTGACAAGAAGGAGGCGGAGTAAATGGCCACACCGCTGGTTGAAGTAAAGCACCTAAAGAAATATTTTGACACTCCCCGTGGACAGCTTCACGCTGTGGATGACGTAAACCTGACCATCAACAAGGGCGAGACCCTGGGCGTGGTAGGCGAGTCCGGCTGCGGCAAGTCCACTCTGGGCCGTACCATGCTGCGTCTACTGCCCCACACCTCCGGCGAGGTGCTCTTCGAGGGCAAGGATATTCTGAAATACGACGCCAAGCAGATGAAGGCCCTGCGGCAGGATATGCAGATGATCTTCCAGGATCCCTATGCCTCTCTGGATAGCCGGTATACGGTCAGCCAGATCATTGAGGAGCCTCTGATCCTCTGCCGCAAGGACATGAGCAAGGCCGACCGGGCCAAGCGGGTGAAAGAGCTGATGGATATT
>CAJMQD010000096.1 GCA_905215425.1 uncultured bacterium | reverse complement strand
AACTTTTTGGCTGCGGCATCCAGAGCCAGCAGGGCCTGATCCATGATCTCCGGGCCGATGCCGTCGCCCCGGATCAGCGCGATCTTACGGTTCATTTTGCTGCCCCTCTTTCTTTCAGAGAGTTGAGCAGACCGCCGCTTTTGATGATGCCCTCGATGAACGGGGGGAAGGGAGCGGCCTGGTAGGTCTTGCCTGTGGTCCGGTCGGTGATGACGCCGGTGGAGAAGTCCACGTCCACCTGGTCCCCGGCCTGGATCTCCTCGGCGGCCTGGGCGCACTCTACGATGGGAAAGCCGATGTTGATGGAGTTGCGGTAGAAGATGCGGGCGAAGGAGGGGGCGATCACGCACTTCACGCCGCAGGACTTGATGGCCAGAGGGGCGTGCTCCCGGCTGGAGCCGCAGCCGAAGTTGGGACCGGCCACGATGATGTCTCCGGGCTGAACAGTGGCGGCGAACTGCGCGTCGATATCCTCCATGCAGTGGGAGGCCAGAGCGGCGGGGGAGGGGTCGTTCAGATGGCGGGCGGGAATGATCACGTCGGTGTCCACATTGGCGCCGTATTTATAAACCTTCATGGTGTATCAGTTCCTTTCGATCATTTTTCAGGCGCGGGGGTCGGCCACGCAGCCGGCAATGGCGGATGCAGCGGCTACATCGGGGGAGGCCAGGATGATTTCGGAGGTCACATCCCCCATGCGGCCCACAAAGTTCCGGTTCGTGGTGGATACGGTGCGCTCGCCGGCGGCCATAACGCCCATGTGGCCGCCCAGGCAGGGGCCGCAGGTGGGGGTGGAGACGGCGGCTCCAGCCTCGATAAAGGTCTGGATCAGTCCCTCCTTCATGGCCTGGAGGACGATCTCCTGAGTGGCGGGAATGATGATGCAGCGCACCTTGGGGGAGACCTGCTTGCCCTTCATGACGGCGGCGGCGGCCCGCAGGTCGCTGATGCGGCCGTTGGTGCAGGAGCCGATGACCACCTGGTCGATGGGCAGACCGGCCACCTCGGTGACGGTCTTGGTGTTCTCGGGCAGGTGGGGCATGGCCACGGTGGGCTCCAGCTTGTCCAGGTCGATGACCATTTCGGAGGCGTAGACAGCGTCGGGGTCGGCCTCCACCGCCTGGAAGGGGCGGTGGACCCGGCCGTCGATGTACGCCATGGTCTTTTCGTCCACAGGGAAGATGCCGTTCTTGCCGCCGGCCTCAATGGCCATGTTGGAGATGGTAAAGCGGTCGTCCATGCTCAGGGAGGCGACGCCCTCGCCGGAAAACTCCAGGGACTGATACAGGGCGCCGTCTACACCGATCTTGCCGATCAGGTGCAGGATAACATCCTTACCGGAGACATGGGGCTGCAGCTTTCCCTTTAAGGTGACCTTGATGGCGGCGGGGACCTTGAACCACAGGCTGCCGGTAGCCATGGCGGCCGCCATGTCGGTGGAGCCTACGCCGGTGGAGAAAGCTCCCAGGGCGCCGTAGGTGCAGGTGTGGGAGTCGGCGCCCACGATGATCTCGCCCGGGGCGCACAGGCCCTGCTCGGGCAGGAGGGCGTGCTCCACGCCCATGTGGCCCACGTCGAAGAAGTTGGTGATGGCGTGCTTGCGGGCGAAGTCTCTGGCCTGCTTGCACAGCTGGGCGGACTTAATGTCTTTGCAGGGGGTGTAGTGGTCCAGAACGATGGCGATCTTCTCCTTGTCAAAGACCTGAGTGAAGCCGGCCTTTTCGAATTCGGTGATGGCCACGGGAGTGGTGATGTCGTTGCCCAGGACCAAATCCACCTTGGCCTCGATCAGCTGCCCTACATCTACGTGGTCCAGACCTGCGTGCCGGGCCAGGATCTTCTGTGTCATTGTCATGCTCATGGGGAGTCCTCCTTCTTTTCTGCTGGCTGATTTACTGCTGGGCCGCGGCTTTGTTGATGCCGTTTACATAGGCCCGGATGGAAGATTCGATAATATCCGTGGAGATACCGGTGCCGGTATACACCTCGCCGTCGGCGCTGATCTTCACCACGGCCTCGCCGATGGCGTCCTCGCCGTCGGTTACGGCGTTCAGGCTGAAGCTGTCCAGCTTTACATCCATGCCGGTGATCCGGTTGATGGCTTTGAAGGATGCGTCCAGCGGGCCGGACCCCAGGGCGACCTCCTCCTTGGACTGGCCGTCCCGGACCAGGGTGATGCAGGAGGTGTTGGGCATCCCGGTACCCACGTTGACCACATGGCGCACCAGCTGCCAGCCGCCGGCCTCGTTGTCGCCGCGGTTGAGGACCAGGGCTTCCAGATCGGAGTTGGTGATGGACTTCTTTTTGTCTGCCAGGGTTTTAAAGCGGCCAAAGATGTCCTCCAGCTGCTGGTCGGATACGGTATAGCCCAGCTCCTCCAGCCGCTCCAGCAGAGCGTGCTTGCCGGAATGCTTGCCCAGGACCATGGTGTTCTGGGGGATGCCCACATCAGTGGACTTCATGATCTCGTAAGTCTGGGCGTTGGCGATGACGCCGTGCTGATGGATGCCCGACTCGTGGGCGAAGGCGTTGGCGCCCACGATGGCCTTGCTGGGGGAGATGGGGACACCGGTGATGCTGGACAACAGCTTGCTGGAGCGGTAGATCTGCTGGGTATTGATCCCGGTGCAGGCGTTGTAGTAGTCAGCGCGGGTGCGGATGGCCATGACGACCTCCTCCAGACTGGCGTTGCCCGCCCGCTCGCCGATGCCGTTGATGGTACATTCCACTTGGGTGGCCCCCGCCCGGACGCAGGCCAGAGAGTTGGCGACTGCCATGCCCAGGTCGTCGTGGCAGTGGACGGAGATATCAGTATTGTCTACCCCCACTACATGTTCCTTCAGGTAGCGGATCAGGTCGTACATCTCCTCGGGCGTGGAGTAGCCTACGGTATCCGGAACATTCAGTGTAGTGGCTCCGGCGGCCACGGCTACGGAGTAGCACTTGGCCAGAAATTCCCGGTCGGAGCGGGAGGCGTCCTCGGCGGAGAACTCGATATCGTCGCAGTAGCTCTTGGCATAGCGCACCATTTCGTCGATATTGGCGACCACCTGCTCCCGGGTCATTTTCAGCTTGTACTCCATGTGGATGTCGCTGGTGGCCAGAAATACGTGGATGCGGGGGTGCTTGGCGCCCTTCACTGCGTTCCAGGCGGCGTCGATGTCCCCCTTGGTGGCACGGGCCAGGCTGGCCACGGTGCAGTTATTTACAGCCTGAGAGATGGCCTCTACGCTGCGGAAATCTTCCGGAGAGGCGATGGCAAAGCCGGCCTCGATGATATCCACGCCAAGGGCGTCCAGCTGCCGGGCCATGTCCAGCTTTTCGGACAGGTTCATGCTGCAGCCGGGAGACTGCTCGCCGTCGCGGAGTGTTGTGTCGAAAATTTTGATTTTTTTCATGTGAAATACCTCCTTGATTGTGAAAGGTACAGATACACAGACAAAACAAAAAGACCTTCGTCTCTTTACTTTAAGAGACGAAAGTCTTAACTTCCGCGGTACCACTCTTGTTGACAGATCGCTCTGTCCACTCTCCTTATCGGTCCCGAAGGGGGGACGAATATGGCCTCATTGGTAACGGTGAGGAGACCCGTTCAAACCTACAATCCAAATAGACCTTCAGTCTGACTGCTCGAGGGCCAGTAGATCAGCGTCTGCATACCGCCTTGCACCGTCCGGCGGCTCTCTGAAATGCGCGCACTGACTTTCTCCCTGTCATCGCATTTGCCTGTGTCTGATTTTGACAACGTCACTTTACATGATTTTTTTTGGATTGTCAACCCCCAATCTTCACGGAATATGGAGCGGGTTGGAGGGCCTGGCAGAGCAGGGGGGAAGACAGGGAGAAAACGTCCGTCCAGTAGGGACAAAGGCATAAAAAGCGAGGCAAAAAACCACAGCTTTTGAGCAATAAAAATAAAAAAGTTGTTAACATGACAATATTTGTGTTGTTGCATATCGGGCTTTTGATGTTGGACGTTTTGACGCGGCCCTCTTAAAATATAGACAGATTATGAATGAGTCTATCCACCCTCAGCGGTGGGGATAGGTCTCTTTGATGATCTTCAATAAGTGTTTTTCAGCTGCGGACTGATACTTGTTCTTGGCCCAGGTCACTGCGATCCAGGAATCACCGAAGGCAGAATCCAGGTCAAAGACGGTGGTCCGCTCCAGAATAGAGGAGCTGAAGGGCGAGTCCGCTATCATCAGGTAACTGTTGGGGCAGATGCAGACGCCCAGCCCTGTGCAGCACAGCGACAGCATGGTCAACAGATTTTTCGTTTCCACCACGATGTTGGGGATGAAGTCCTCGTCCTGCGTGATGGCCCGGAGGACCCGGCCGGTCAGCGCCCCCTCGTTCAGACTGATAAAGGGACAATCCGCAAAGACCTTCAGGGGCAGCGGTTCGTTTTTGCGGCGCAGCTCTTCTCCGTTGGGCATGGCCGACAGGATCTGGTTGGGCACGATGATTTTTGTGCTCTCCATATAGATCCGGTGGGACTCCAATCGCTCGGATTCCTCCGGCTGAAAGCCCAGGATCAGATCTACGGCACCCTTGGTGAGATATTTTAGGATATCGCTGCTGCTGCCCTCAATCAGCCTGATTTTTATGTCGGGAAAATCCCGAGAGAAACGGGTGAGCACCTGGGGCATAAGAATCGCGCTGCGGGAGAAGGGTATGCCGATGGTGATGGTCCCCTGTTGATGGTTCAGCAGACCGGTCAGCCGTTTTTCTAACGTCTCCTTCTCTTTTAGCATGACCCGGGCGCTGCGGGCAAATTCCATGCCGGCCTCGGTCAGGTGCAGCGGCGGTTCCCGGCTGATCAGCTGAAGTCCGCATTCCTTCTCCAGTCGGCTGACGTGAGAACTGAGGGACTGTTGAGAGATGTGCAGACGCTCGGCGGACTGAGTAAAGTTCAGCTCCTCCGCCAGCACAAGAAAATATTTTAGGGCAACACCGCATAAATTGCAAAGTTTCCGTTTAGCAGAGGTCTACCAG
>CAJMQD010000095.1 GCA_905215425.1 uncultured bacterium | reverse complement strand
TCAATATGAAGAACATCCGCAAGAAAATGGGCGTGACGCCCGGCGAAAAGCGCTACATCATCAACGAGCTTGGCGTCGGGTACCGTATGCTGGCGGATGATGAGGCATAGCGCTGCCAAAGTTCTGCGCCGCTTGACGGACGTGGTACAATACAAATGAGCTTTTTCCGTTTCTATACCAAACGGAGAAGGCTCATTTTTTGTTTGGAGGATCAAAACATTCAGCACGGAGCTTGTCTATGTATTCGGCATCGTATTTGTCGCGTGGGGTGTTGTCCTGATGGGAAAGGCCGACTTCGGCGTTTCCCTGGTGGTCGCGCCTGCATACCGCCTTTACTTCGACATGGTCGCCTATGAAAAATTCCACAACAGCGAGATGAGCGACTGCATCCCCACGGACGCTGATCTGCAGGCCGGCTTCAACGGCATCCCCAAATTCTCCGGCAACGAAGTGGACTGAGCCGAAGCTGTCCCGGCATGTTCCAGCCGCAAAACTGATCCGGACACGGAAACAGCCGCAAGCCATTGAATATGGCTTGTGGCTGTCTGCTGTCTGTTGTATTTGCTTTGTCTGAAAGCAGTTTATTTATCGTTCCGGCGCGGCAAGCCGCGCCGGAAAATCTCTGCTTCGGCTGCACTGTACGTCTGCGCTCAGGTGTTCTTCCCTTTCCGCAGCACGATGCCCGCTCTGGCCCCTGTGTGCTGTCCATCCTGCGCAGACAGAACCCCGTTTACATATACGCGATGGATCCCTCTGCACGCCTGCTGCGGCTGGTCGAAGGTAGGGGAATCCTCGATGTGTTCCGGGTCAAACAGGACCAGATCCGCCCGCATACCCGGGCGCAGCAGGCCTCGGTCATACAGGCCCAACCGATTTGCCGGCATCCCCGTCATCTTGGCCACTGCCGTTTCCAGAGAGATCACCTTTCGCTGTCTGGAATAATGGCTCAGCACTCTGGCAAACGCACCATAGGCTCTGGGGTGGGGCTTGCCCGGCTGATCAATGGGATAGGATTTCCCGTCCGAACCGACCATAACAAAGGGCTGCGCCAGAATGTACTCGATATCCTCTTCACACATTCCGTAGTGGATCTCGTCCGCGATCCCCTTTGCCCGGAGCAGCAGGTCCGCCAGCGCCTCTACCGGTGGCTGTCCCACCCGCCGGCCGATCTCCTCCATGTCCAAGCCGCACATCCACGCGTCCTCCGGACACTGTGTCCAGGAGACAATGATCTCGTGCCAGCGGCCAATATGGGTGGAATCTGACTGTGCGCACAGCTTGGCCCGCGTCTCCGGGTCGCGCAGGCGCTCCAGAAAACGGTCCATACCGCCCTCAAAGCCCCAGTCAGGGAAGTTGTTCGTGATCGTGGTGGAGGTAGCGCGGTAGGGATACTGGTCACAGGCCACATCCATGCCCTGCCGCCGTGCCCTTTGGATCATGGCCACCGCAGTCTTTGCGCTGACCTGCCAGTCCGCCTTTGCCGTGCATTTCAGATGGGATACCTGCAGCGGTGCGCCGGAGCGCCACGCCGTCTCCAACGCCTCTTCCAGCGCAGGGATCAAGCGCACATTCTCGTTCCGCATGTGGGTGCAGTAATACCCGCCATAGGGTACCACGGCGCTGGCCGCCTCGGCCAGCTCCTCTACGTCCGAGAACAGTCCCGGCGGATAGATCAGTCCGGAGCTTAGCCCAAACGCCCCCTCCTCCATACATTCGGCCACCAGGTTACGGATCTTCTTCCGCTGCTCCTCATCCGCCTTCCGGTCGGAAAAGCCCATCACCGCGATCCGCACTGTGCCGTGTCCTGCCAGACAGCCGAAATTCACAGAGGGCCGCATCTCCTCCATCCGGTCCAGAAACGTACCAAAGCCCGTCCAGTCATAGGACGCCTGGCCCATATAGTCTTTCAGTAAGTCCAGGGTCTCAGGCTGCGCGGGCGCCATGGACATGCCGCAGTTTCCGCCGATCTCCGTGGTAATGCCCTGAAACAGTCTGCTCTCCCCCAGGGCATATTCCGGCAGTGTGGAATCTGTGTGGCTGTGCAGGTCAATAAAACCAGGGGCCAAAACAAGTCCGTCCGCGTCCACAGTCTCCCGGGCCGCCTGTCCGCCCAGCCGTCCCATCGCTGTGATCATTCCGCCCTGTACTCCCAGATCGCCGTAGTACCAAGGCGCTCCCGTTCCATCCACAATACGGGCATTTCGGATCAGTATATCGTACACCGCGCCTTCCTCCTTTCCCTTCGCTTACGCTAACCCGCCCTGGGCGTCCCAGATCTCCCGGGTCAGCTCTCCGATCAGCAGATTCATCCGGCCTTCCTCCCCGGGCTGCAGCTTCCAGTTGCAGAAGCAGACAATGCACGGGCGCTGAGCCATCAGCACGCCTACGTCGTGGGTGATCCCGGTGTCTTCTCCGGTCTTATGGGCCGCCAGACCCTCGCCCGGCAAAAGCAGGGATATCTTATTGGTACATTGCTGCGCCAGCAGCATCTCTATCATCCGGCGTGACGCCTCCGGACTGACCAGCTCGCCCCGATAGATCTGTTCCAGCAGCTTTCCAATGGATGCCGCCGTAATGTAATTCGTCTTCGTCCGATATTCCGGCCGTTTTTCAAAGAGCTTTCGATTCAGTTCCACGCCCTTCAGGCCAAGCCGGCAGTTATTGGCCTGGATCTTTTCGATCCCCAACAGATCGATCAGCATATTCGTCGCCATATTGTCCGAAATCGTGATCATCAGCCAGCACAGATCCTCCGGCGTTACCTCCATACCGGTATGCATAAAGGTCAGCACACCGCAGATCGGCACACGGTCGGCATCCCCGACCCGAAGCGTCCGCCGGGGGTCCAGTTCACCTTCCCGGATCTGCCGGAAAAGCTCCGCCATGATCGTAAGCTTGATCACGCTGGCGGCGCACATCGGCTCGTCCGCATTGAACGAAACGGTCTGTCCAAAGCCAAGGTCTTTGTAATAAAACGACGTGTTCCCCGGGATCTCTTTCAGACGCTGAACCAGGTTTTCCTGCCATAACGGCTGCTCCATCTTGATCATCCTCCTGTTATATTCTGCCGGACAAAAGCACTACACCCTCGGGCGTCAATCTGCTGCCTGCCCGCCCGGTGCCGACTTTGACCAGACCCTTATCCTCCAGCTGCTTCAGCTGATTGCGCACTTCCTGCTCCGTCAGCAGCAGTTGTATCCGTCTTGCCTCCTGACAGATCGCCCGTCTGCCAATCAGCTTGCCCTCCTGATAGCTGTTATACAGACAGCGCAGAATAAACCGTTGCTCCTCTGTCCAGTCGCCCGGTTCAGCCTGCTTTTTCTGCTCGGGCCGCTGGGTTTTTGCCGCCTGTACCAGGACCGGCCGGGGCGCCTCTCCGCTCCGCAATCTGCGGGGCAGGTCGTCCAGACAGATCTCTTTTTTTCCCAGACATTGAAAGAACTCCACATAGTTTTTCAGCTCCCGCACATTGCCGTCCCAGTCGTGGGCCATGATTTGATTCATAACCGGCTGTGACAATACAAAATTCGCCCCTATCTCCGTTTGAATGTGGCGGATCAGCAGCGGGATATCCTCTCGGCGTCTGCGCAGCGGCGGCAGGGTCAGCTCCATGGTGTTCAGCCGGTAGTACAGGTCTTTTCGGATCGCTCCGTCCCGCACCATTGCCTCCATATCCACGTTTGTGGCCGCAATGATCCGCACATCCACATGGATGATCTTGGTACCGCCCAGGCGCATCACCTCTTTTTCCTGCAGCACCCGCAGCAGCTTTACCTGAAGGGCCGGACTCATCCCTTCCATCTCATCCAGAAACAGCGTTCCCCCGTGGGCGCACTCAAAAAGGCCAAGCTTTCCGCCCTTCTTCGCCCCGGTAAACGCGCCGTTCTCATACCCAAACAGCTCGCTCTCCAGCAGGTTTTCCGGCATGGCCGCGCAGTTGATGGCAATGTATGGCCCCGACGCCCGCAGCGAGGCATTGTGGATGGCGCTGGCCAGCAATTCTTTTCCCGTCCCACTCTCTCCGGTGATGACGATCGCAGAATTGGTCTTTGCCATTTTCCGGGCCATCCGGCAGGTCTCCACCATCGCCTGGCTCTCTCCGATGATATCGTCAAACGTATATTTTGCTGTGTATCCCCGGTTCAGCAGACGCAGGCGGGCATTGTGCTGCCGGTCCTCCACATCGTTGAAGCGCTGAAGGGCAACAAACAAACCCCGGAACTTTTTGTTGTACCAGATGATGTGGATGCTTACGTTCAGCGACGTATCTCCGTACTGAACCAATTTTTCAAAGGATTTCTTCTCCTCCCGCTGGGCGGAGTAGACCTCAAAGTCCAAAAAGGGAAGTGCCTCTTTATACGGCCGGCCGATCCACTTCTTTTCTTCCAGACCAAGGATCTCCATGGCGTTTCGGTTGATGCAGAAGATATTTTCCGCCTCATTGATCCCGATTCCGCCGCCCTCCATGGCGTTGATCAGCAGGTCCACGCCCGCTTCCATCTGGGTGGCTTTTCCCAGGAGGGGGCTCTCGTTGCAGTCAAAGGGGTGGAACTGATTGGAATACGTCCGGAATTTCTCCGTCTCCAGAATGTATTCCATATCGATCTCCGCCAGCATCTTCCCTATGGTTCCCGGCGTAAGATAGCGGTGTCCCAGATCATAGACCCGGTCCACATAGGGCGGCACCAGTTGAGGCTCCCCCGGCGTAATGGCCACATGGATATCGGGATACTCCCGGCTCCCGGGGTACATCGGCGTCAAAAGCACATTGTAGAGGCTGAATTTATTTAGGGCGACGATGCCCTCCAGCGCCAACGGCTCAGTTGTGTTTACGAACAGACACCTTGTACCCTTTGGGATCCTGGCGATCTGATCAATACTTTGCTTTCGGAAGGCAACGGTAATATCCACCACAGGCATACCCAAGGGGATCCGGTCGATGATCTCGTCCTCGTAATCAATGGAGCCGGTGGAGATCAGATATGCGTCCGCATTCGCCACATTTCCGGCATTGCGGTAAGTGGAGGGGGTATAGACCTGGATCTCCAGGTTCTCCGCCCCCACCGCCTCCTCCAGATTCGCCCGATA
>CAJMQD010000094.1 GCA_905215425.1 uncultured bacterium | reverse complement strand
TATAAAGCCCTTATAGGGCTTACTCAAGCCACCGGCTTAGCCGGTGGTTTTGACTACTTCAGTTCTCTTTGCTTTCCGAATTCTCCGCCGTTTCCGGCAGCTTGGACACCAGAGCCCATTCCACCCGGCGTTCATTGAAATTCTGTACTTGGATGTGCAGACCGCAGGTGTCCACCTCAAGCTGGCTGCCATCCTCTGGGATTACGGACAGCTGGGCAAATACCAGCCCGCCCAGGGTGTCAGACTCTTCGTCCTCGGGGAATTCCATGTCCAGAGCTTCCGCGACCTGCTCCAGCTCACAGGAACCGGCGATCCGCCACAGGTTGTCTCCCAGCTTTTCGATTTCCTTCTCCTCCTGGGGGTCAAACTCGTCGTAGATGTTGCCCACGATCTCCTCCAGAAGGTCCTCCATCGTGACCAGACCGGAGGTGCCGCCGTACTCGTCCACCACGATGGCCATATGTACCTTCTTGTTCTGCATATCCCGGAACAGCACGTCGGTACACACGGATTCCGGGACAAAGTAGGCTGGGCGCAGCAATTCTCTTGTGCTTTTGGGGTTGCTGCCGCGGGCATTAAGCAGATATTCCCGCGTGCTGAGGATGCCGATGATGTCATCTGCGTCCTCCTCGTACACCGGGAAGCGGGACAGGCCGGAGCTGCGGATCACGTCCATGATCTCCTGGTCCGTGTCGTCCGCCCAGATCAGCACCATGTCCGTCCGGTGGATCATGACATCCTCTGCGGTGGTGTTGTTGAACTCGAAAATGTTCTCGATCAGTTCCTTTTCGTTGTGCTCAATGGCCCCGCGCTCCTCGCCCAAGTCCACCATCATGCGGATCTCATCCTCGCTCACATCCTCTTCGTCGGCATTGGGGTCAATGCGCATCAGCCGCAATACGCCGTTGGTGGAGTGGGTGAGCAGCCAGCTTACCGGGCGCAGCACCGCCGTCACCGCCGCCACTGCGCCGGCCAGCGCCCGGGCCGCAGATTCTGTTTTTTTCAAGGCGATCCGCCGGGGCAGCAGCTCCCCCAGCAGCAGGCTCACATAGGCCAGGATCAGGGTGATCAGCCCCAGAGAAATTGCCGGAAGAGCTCTGGGCGTCAGGGCTGCCGCCCAGCTTGTTTTGCTCAGCCAGACGGTCAGTCTGGGGGCGAAGCTGTCCGCGGCCAGCACGGCGGCCAGAATATTGGACAGGGTAATGATGATCCGGATGGCGGCGCGGTAGCGCTCCGGGGTCTGCTGCAGGGCCAGCAGCCGCTGGGCGGCTCCGTCGCCCTCGTCGCACAGCTTGTGCAGCCGGGAGTCGGGCAGCGCCTCGATGGCGGTTTCCGCGGCGGTAAACAGGCCGTGGAGCAGGATCAGCAGCAGGATGAACAGCAGCTTGGACCATAATGGGTCAGGCAAGAAAATGACCTCCTAAAATCTGGTGTGGTGAACATGCCGCAAACGGGCACAAACCACTCTATTTTACACTATACTACACTCCCTGCGGAAATGCAATCCGTCTTCCGGAGGCGCACACAGTTTTTACCAATCACCGGGGGATTTTCCTGGGGAGCGCCGGAAGATACAGGGAAAAATGGGCGGAAAAAATTGCAGCTTGTCAAAAAAGTGGTTTTACCACTTTTTTGACAAGCTGCAAACATTTTAACTGCGTTAAAATGTTGTTGATTTCAAGGAAAGGGAACCCTGACGGTTCCCTTTCCAACGATCCTTACTTCCGAATCCTTTGGGCGGAAGGACTTTTTCGACAGCCTGAAAATTTGTCCTTTCGCCGTCTTGACGGCTGGACCCGCCTCCGCTTATAATACGCCAATACAGGAAGAAAACTCCCACAGAGACAGAGGAGGGACGGACATGAAAAGCGTCCGCGCGGACAGCGATTTCTTCGGAAGCGAGCGCATTGGCAAGGTGCTGATGCACATTGCCCCCCCGGTTATGCTGGCCCAGCTTATTCAGGCCCTTTACAATATTGTAGACAGCTTTTTCGTCGGCCGGTATTCTGACGACGCCCTGACGGCCCTGACGGTGATCTACCCCCTTCAGCTGATCATTATTGCTTTGGCCGTGGGGACAGGGGTAGGGGTCAACACCTATATGGCCCGGAAATTTGCCCAGAACAAGCCCCAAGCCGCTAACGACGCGGCGGGCACCGGCATGGTGCTGGAGCTGCTCAGCTGGGCGATTTTTACACTGGCGGCGGTACTGATCATGCGTCCCTATGTGATGACCTCCGCCTCCTCTCCGGCCGCTATTGAGGACGCAGTGACGTATGGCACCATTGTTTCTGTGGGCAGCCTGGGGGCCTTTTTAGAGGGCAACTGGACCAAGGTCCATCAGGCCCAGGGGAATATGCGCCTGCCCATGGTCGCCCAGATGCTGGGGGCTATAACCAATATTATTCTGGACCCCATTTTGATTTTTGGTATGGGGCCTTTTCCGCGGCTTGGGGTGGCGGGGGCGGCTTACGCCACCGTCTGCGGGCAGGTTGTCGCTGCCGTGATCACCGGAGTGCGGGGCTGGCGCCGCCCGCCTAAGGTGCGGGATATGCTGCACTACGCCGGCCGTATCTACTATTACGGCTACTCCAACATTATTATGCAGTGTCTATACACCGTGTACATTCTGGCTCTGAACATCATTCTGGCGGGCTTTTCTGACGCCGCCGTCACCGTCCTGGGCCTGTACTATAAAGCGCAGAGTTTCTTCTTTATCCCCCTGTTCGGATTGCAGACCTGCATCGTCCCGGTGCTTAGCTACAACTATGCGCGGCGCGCCTTTGCCCGCTGCCGCCGCATTATGCGGGATTCCTTCCTGGTATCCGTCCTGTTTATGCTGGCGGGGATCATCGCGTTTACCCAGTGTCCCATCCAGATGATGAACATTTTCTCCAACAGTGCGCAGGTCCATGCCATCGGCGCGGTGGCCTTTCCCATCATTGCCGTCAGCTTTATTCCGGCTGTGTTCTCTCTGATGATGCCTGTGTTTTTTCAGGCGATCGGCGACGGGCGCACCAGTTTGCTCCTGTCCATGACCCGGCAGCTATTCTGCCTGATCCCCTTCTTCTGGCTCTTCTCCCTCATCGGTTTGAACTACACATGGTTTGCCTTCCCGGTGTCAGAGGTGATCTCCAGTTCCATCGGCCTGTTTCTCTATCTCCGCACCCTGAAAAGGTGGCATCTGCCCGCTTTTGCGGGGATGCATCTCCACGGAGAGCATTAAAGCGCAGACAAAACAGACTGTCAAAAAAGTGGTAAAACCACTTTTTTGACAAGCTGGAACGCCCATCCGCAGCGCACTGCGGATGGGCGTTCTTTGAAGAAACGGTTTTTATCAGTCGTGGAACAGAGGGGTGGAGAGGTACCGGTCGCCGGTGTCGGGCAGCAAGACCACGATGTTCTTGCCCACATTCTCCGGCCGCTTGGCCAGTTCCATGGCCGCCCACACCGCCGCACCGGCGGAAATACCCACCAGAATGCCCTCTTTGCGGCCCACCAGCTTTCCGGCGGCAAAGGCGTCGTCGTTGTCTACGGTGATGATCTCGTCATAGATTTTTGTATCCAGCACTTGCGGCACAAAACCCGCCCCGATGCCCTGGATCTTATGGGGGCCGGCCACCCCTTTGCTGAGAACGGGGGAGGCCGCAGGCTCCACCGCCACCACCTTGATGTGGGGGTTGCGCTCCTTCAGATAGCGCCCGGTTCCGGTAAGGGTCCCGCCGGTGCCCACGCCGGCTACAAAAATGTCCACCTTGCCGTCGGTATCCTCCCAGATTTCAGGGCCGGTGCTCTCGTAGTGGGCCTTAGGGTTGGCGAGATTAACAAACTGGCCGGGAACAAAGCTGTTGGGGATCTCCCGGGCCAGCTCATCGGCCTTTTCGATGGCGCCCTTCATGCCCTTGGTCCCGTCGGTGAGCACCAGCTCTGCGCCGTAGGCCTGCATGATCTGCCGCCGCTCCACGCTCATCGTTTCGGGCATGACGATAATAATACGGTATCCCCGGGCGGCGGCCACAGAAGCCAGGCCGATACCGGTGTTGCCGGAGGTGGGTTCAATGATGACTGAGCCCGGTTTAAGAATTCCCTTTGCCTCGGCGTCGTCGATCATGGCTTTTCCGATGCGGTCTTTGACGGAACCGGCCGGGTTTAAATATTCAAGCTTTGCCAGCAGTTTTGCCCCCAACTGCTGCTCGGTTTCAATGTGGGTCAGCTCCAGCAGCGGGGTCTTTCCGATCAGCTGGTCTGCAGAGGTGTAGATTTTTGCCATATATAATTCCTCCCAAAATGATAAGATCGTGTATTTCTTTTTGTGCGCCCGGCGGCCCTGCCTGCGCAGGGGCGGAGGCGGGCGTTCCCCTGTACAGAGGGGTCAACATCGCCCTGTGAGCAGAATGTCCATTTAAATACCAACCTTTCACATCGGTTTATCGGAATAGTATCTTTTTTTCCCTGTTTTGTCAATAGGATTTCCCAATCTCCATTGAAATCCTACTAACCGTTTGGTATAATGGGAAAAATGAAAGTGAGGCTGGTTTCTTATGATGATATCCACGAAAGGGCGGTATGCTCTGCGTGTTTTGATCAATATGGCAGAGCGCCAGACGACGGGTTATGTTCCCCTGAAGGAGATTGCCGCCCAACAGGACATCTCCGAAAAGTATCTGGAGAGTATTGTGAAAGAACTGGTAAAGGGCCATGTGCTGGAGGGGCTGCGCGGAAAGGGCGGCGGCTATCGCCTGACCAAGACGCCGGACCAGTATACCGCCGGATCTATTATCCGTCTGATGGAGGGCACGCTGGCTCCGGTGGCCTGTTTAGAGGGGAACAGCACCCCCTGTGCCCGGGCGGCCGAGTGCCGAACCCTGCCCCTGTGGAAGGGACTGAATGACCTGGTAAACGATTATCTGGACCAGTATACCATCGAGGACCTGATGAAAAAAGACTATGATGGCTTTGATTATGTAATTTAAGAGTAAGACCATGTGTCCGTCAAAAACAAACAGCAGCGCCCGCCTCTGAACGGAGGCGGGCGCTGCTTGCGTATTGTCTTAACAAAGACAACCACTGGCTCTGCCAGTGGAAAAAAAGAGCTTA
>CAJMQD010000093.1 GCA_905215425.1 uncultured bacterium | reverse complement strand
ACAAAATTTGTCTGGTCAGGCAAAACAGCCGCCCATAGGGCGGCTGTTTTGGATCAGATTGGCCGGGGAAGAAAGCCGGCTGCCGGTTTGGATCCTTTGCGCTGATGCAGGTACTTTTCCCGGGTAGCCATGCCGCCCCGGATGTGCCGCTGAGCCTTGTTTTCATCCAGAACTTGCTTCACCTGAAGATACAGCGTCCGATTAAAGGTGGGCAGGCGCTCCTGAAGATCCTTATGGACGGTGGATTTTGATACGCCGAACCGCCCGGCGGCGGCACGGACGGTGGTCCGATTCTCTATGATGTACAGGGCCAGGGCGCAGGCCCTCTCTTCCATGTTCCCTTTCAAAATGGCATCCACTCCCCTGTTTTTGGGCCAGGGCCCGAAGCGGCGGGCCGTCATACTGTGCCATGTATATGCGGGAAAACGGAAAAATAGAAAGGGCGGAAGAAAATTCTTACAGGAAGGCGGGGGCACTGCCGACCGGGACGGAAAAACCTGTGTTGAAGGCATAAAAATGTCCCCGGTCTTTTAGACCGGGGACAGAGAAACTGAGATTATACGCTGAGCTTCATGCCCTGATGCTCGGCCAGGCCGTCCTTGGCCAACATCCGCTCCAGCACCTCCACGTCGGCGGTGATGTCCATGGCATCCCCCTGAAACAGCATATCAAGCTGAGTCTCAAAGCCCTCTACGACCTTGTCCATCATATGCTCGATGCGCTCCATAGCAGCGGTGATGTTTTCGCCGGCTACCTCCTGGTCCTCCAGTTGGGCATAGGCCCGGAGAATCTTCAGGGTAGTGGGCAGATAGTAACTGAGGAAGCTGTGCAGCTGGGGGGACTTATCCGGGTGAGACGTTTGGTAGTCGAAGATTTTGGCCGTGATCATGCCGATGCGGTCGATCTGGGCGGAGAGCTTTTCGTTGTCGATGGCATCATTCACCGCGCGGATCTCCGCCAGAACGCTGTTTTGTTCGTCTTTCTTGACCTCAGCCTTGGGAGCGGGCTGCTCCTTGGGCTTGTCTTCCACCCCTGCGCCGGACAGGATCAGCTTGTCGCCGCCATAGTCCAGATAACCTGCGGGGAACAAATCATATTCCAGCATATCCTCCAGGGTATTCCGGACCTTTTCGGGGGAGGTGCCGGTGGCGGAAGCCAGGGAGGAAATGGATACGCTCTTTTGCTTGCCGATCATGTTCAGGTATTGACGGTAGATACGGGCCTGCTTCTTCTTCCGCAGTCCGGCCCACAGCATACCGCCGCCCGCGGCGGTGAAGCACAGGGAAGGGATGACCTCCTCCAGATACCACGCCAGGTCAGGAAGGACCCACAGATAGCTGGTGGCCTGAGAGAGAAAGGTAAAGCCGGCCAGCGCGGCCAGAATGCCGCCCCAAAGGGTCAGCTTCTTCCCCTTGCTTACCAGACGGTTTAAAATGGGAGCGGTGCGCTTGTGCGGGGCGGAAGCTTTGGGAGCGGGAGCTGCCTGAGCGGTGCCGCCGATACTTCCGCTGGTCCGGGCACCCAGATTCTGCTGCTGAACAGCGGCAGAGACGGGGCGGTTTTGCGAGCGTTTTTTGCCGTCGCCGTTCAGCAGTTTGCTGACGATCATCAGGATGCCGATGGGAGCGAAGCCGCCGGTGATGATCAGTCCGATGGCAATGAGCCAGTACAGACGGTCATTGCCTTGGCCGGAATTGTTTTTATACTGCGCCATAAAGGGTAGCCTCCTAAGGTAGCCAGCTCCGGAGGAGCTTTGGAACGACTGTATCTATAAGAATAGCACAAAGAGGAGAACTTGACCATAGAAATTTCTTAAAATCGGTGTTATATGGGAAGGAGGGGAAAAACCGAAAACAGAGGCCGGTTTTTTCCTGAAAAAGGTACAGTCTGTAACTGATCTGTAATTGTAAACAGGGGAAAGGAATGATATAATGGCCGGGAACAACAGCCAAGATCTGTGGCATTGAAGGAGAATGAAGAGATGGAAGGCAAGCGTGAGCAGCAGAGCCCTGACCAGGGCAAACGCAAGCTGCCTATGATGATGGGCGGAGCCGCCGCCGTTTTGCTGGCGGGATACATTGGCCTGTGTGCCTGGGTAGGAGCACAGGATCAGGTGATGCCCAATGTGAGTGTGTCCGGGATGGATCTGTCCGGCATGACAGCCGGAGAGGTCACAGTGATGGTCGACAGTGCGGAGAGCGAACTGGCCGGCGATGTGTCTGTGAAGCTGGTCTGCGGCAGCTGGAGCGGTGTCCTGACGGGCAAGCAGCTGAACATAGAGAACAATATCATCGGCCCCACCGCGGTGGCCGCCGGCCGGGAGCACTTTTTAACGCAGGGCTTTCAGTACATCCGGCACCTGCTGGGCGGCAGCACGGAGCTGTCTTTGAACCAGGTGACGGTACGGCAGGAGCAGCCCGATCTGGACGCCCTGCTGGAGCAGATGCGGCGGGAAGCGGGCTTCGATACCACCCAGGCCAGCTATGAGGTCAAGGGTGACAAGCTGGTGATGACCAAGGGGAAAACCGGCCTGTCCATTGACCGGGAGCGGGTGCTGTTCTCTCTGGTAGACACTATGGCTGAAGCCTATGACCGGGCTATGACCGGGACGGAGGGGCAGGCTCAGGTGGTGTTGGATGTGACCGACATGACCGGGCAAAACCCGCCGGAGGAGCCCAACTTCCAGGCCATCTATGACGCGGTGCATACCGAGGTAAAAGACGCGGCCATGGATCCGGAGACCTATCAGATCACGGAAGAGCAAAACGGGGTAGAGTTCGACCGGTCCGCCTTGGAGCAGGCGTATGAGCAGGCCGGAGAGGGGACGACATTTTCCATCCCCCTGACCATTACCAAGGCCAAAGAGACCAAGAGCACCCTTGAGAGCAAACTCTTTAAGGACGTGTTGGGGCAGGCCACCAGCAAGGTGGGCGGCAGCGCCAACCGCAAGAATAATGTAAAGCTGGCGGCGGCGGCCTGCAACGGAAAGATTCTGCTGCCCGGCGAGGTGTTCTCTTACAATAACACCACCGGCAGCCGCACAGCGGACAAGGGCTATCTGGCGGCCCCCATCTATGTGGGCGGGAAATCCCAGGACGACATCGGCGGC
Source organism: uncultured bacterium (assembly GCA_905215425.1). GTDB lineage: Bacteria > Bacillota > Clostridia > Oscillospirales > Oscillospiraceae > Lawsonibacter. The sequence goes on along the minus strand of CAJMQD010000093.1, from coordinate 2,039 downwards.
GGCATTTGTCAGCCCTCCTCCACCCTCTATTACGCTGTGCTACACACCACCCTGGAGATCGTGGAGCGGCACAACCACACCTTTGCCGTGGGCTATGTGCCTGACGGCATGGACGCCACCGTGTTCTACGGCAGTCTGGATTTCCGCTTTAAAAACAGCACGGACTACCCCATTAAGATCATCACCGAGAGCTACGACCAGGGTGGCAGCCGCTATCTGCGGGTGAAGATACTGGGCACCAACGCCGATGGGCGCTATGCCAAGCCTGAGCGCACCCAGTTTGACTGGGTGGAACCCACCACCGTCTATAAGGCGGACAGCTCGGTGCCCAGAGGCACATTGGTGCTGGACAAGGAGCAGTACGCCTATAAGGGCCGCAAGGCTCAGGCCTACCGCTATATCTACGAGAAGGACGGCACACTGGTGGAGAAGCAGGATCTGGGAGTCAGCCGCTATAAGATGCGTCCCAATACCTATTACTACAACCCCGCCGACGGCGACCCCTCCACCTGGGTCAACGGGCAGCCCCCCAAGCCGGTGACAGAGCCCACCACGCCCACAACGCCCACGACCCCCACAACCCCGGAGAATCCGGATCCCGGCATCCAGAATCCGGATAGCAGTCAGACCGGAACCGAACAGAGCGGTCAGACTGGACAGGAGGGCGGCGGCTCCGGCGAAGGCGGTCAGGCCGGCGAGACCGGCCAGACTGGAGCCGAAGCACAGAACGAGCAGTCCTGATAACAACCCCTCGCCCCGGCCGGGGCGGGGGGTTATCCACAGAGCGAAAAGGAGCAAAAAATATGTTTCAAGGTTTTTCTCAGGGAGCGGTAGACTTTCTCTGGGGCATACGATTCAACAACGAGCGCAGTTGGTTCCTGGCCCATAAACAGGAGTTTCTGGATCTGGTGGATACCCCAATGAAGGAGCTGGGACGGCAGCTGTGGCAGGCCATGGAGGAGGAGTACCCGGAGTTGGGGCTGAATCTCCATGTGTGCCGCATTTATCGGGATGCCCGGCGGCTCTACGGACGAGGGCCCTATAAGGACCACCTGTGGCTGCTGCTTCAGCGCCCCCATGACCGGGGGGAGGCGGTGCCCGCCTTCTATTTTGAACTGGCTCCCGAGTGTTACAGCAGCGGGATGGGATATTGGGACGCGCCGGCGGGCGTTATGGCCCGCCTGCGGGCACGGATCGACCGGGATCCGGCCCCGGTGGAGAGGTTGGCACGGCAGCTGGAACATTCACCGTTTCACCTGGAGGGACAGGAGTATAAACGGCCCAAAGGGGACCCGGGACCGCTGCTGTCTCCCTGGTACAACAGAAAGAACATTGCCATCAGTCGGGAGGAGAACTGCGAGGGGGTTCTGTTTACCCAGCAGCTGTTCGACCAGGTGCTGGCGGATATAAAGTTTCTGGTGCCCTACTATCAGTATCTAAGCAGCTTATCCGGTGACCCGGAACCGAAACGGCAGTAAAAAGAGCTCCCGTCTCCGAAAGGAGACGGGAGCTCTTTGTCTGAAAAGGACAATGTCATTCCCAGGCAGTGACCGGTGTCACTGCCGTGGGAATCCGCATCCATAAAGCCTGAGAAAACGGATTGCTGCGCCGGTTTGCGAACTGGCTCGCAATGACAGAGCGTTCACTGAATGGCAGTACACTCAGCGGTTTTTGAAGCCGTCCAATTTTTCCTTGTTGACGAAAGCGCGCATGGCGTCCTTCTGGTCCTCGGTGGAGAAGCACAGACCGAAGGCCTCTGCCTCGAAGGCGGTAGCCGTGTACATATCGGTCTGCAGTCCACGGCGAATGGCCGCTTTGGACTGGCGCACAGCCACCTGGGCATTGGCGGCGATGGCCTGGGCCAGAGCCTTGGCCTGAGGCAGCAGATCATCCGGGGCGTAAACATGGCTGACCAGGCCGATCTCCTGGGCCTGGGAGGCGGGGATGACCTTGGCGGTGAGGATCAGCTCCATAGCGTGAGCAGTGCCTACGATGCGGGCCAGACGCTGGGTGCCGCCGAAGCCGGGGGTGATGCCCAG
>CAJMQD010000092.1 GCA_905215425.1 uncultured bacterium | reverse complement strand
GACGCATCGCCCAACAAGGTGGGCTGGCAGGGCTTGGTGCTGGTGCTGCCGTCGTTCCTAGTCCCATTTGTGTTTATTTTTAACCAAGAGCTGCTGTTGATCGGTAACGGATTGGATATTATCCTGGCGGTACTGTCCGCATCGGCTGGTATCTTTGCGTTTTCTATTATTACAGAGGGCTGGATATTCGGTAAGGTTCCCACTCCGGCGCGAGTTTTGCTGGGCGTGGCCGTGGTTTGCCTGCTTATGGTGGGTGTTGCCACAGACCTGATCGGCTATGTGATCTTAGCGGCCGTCGTCTTAACCAATTACATGGCGGCGCGGAAGCGCAAAAAGGAGCTTGCATAGGATTTCTTCAAAAATTGACAGTTCGATTATATATGATATATAATATATTTAATGTGATGCAGTAATTGGACTGTACAGTTAGGAGGCAATAATCGATGCGAGCATATAAAAGCAAAGTAGATCTTGTCTATGAAAATCTGCTCTCCGGGATTGAAAACGGAGTATACGAGCCGGGGAAACGCCTGGTCATTAGTCAGTTGGCAAAGGACAACGAGAGCAGTGAAATCCCTGTCCGGGAGGCGATACGCCGGCTGGAAAGCGAAGGATACGTAGAGATCCAGGCAAACAAAGGCCCCTATGTGAAAGCCTTTGATCCGGAGAAGGCCATAACCATCTTCCAGATCAAGGGGGTCCTCGAGGGGTACGCATCCAGGCTGGCAATTGACTATCTCACAGAGGCAGATCTTGACGGCCTGCGCGAGCTGAATACGCAAATGCAGGCTTGCGAAGAGGCAGGGCAGAACTACAGCGATTTAAATCAAAAATTTCATTTGGCAATTTATCAAAGGCTTCCCCAGAGAGAGCTATATGATATGATCTGTGAATTGTGGAAGAAGTGGGGGATTACCCGTTCCGTATTCTCCATGGCACCGAGTATGATCCCGGGTTCGATCAAGGATCACGAGCACATCATCCAGCTTCTCTCGGAAAAAGATTATGATGGCGTAGAACAGTGTGTACGTGCGCATAAGGAAAAAGCGGGCGCGGTCATGAGCGCATATCTGCGGAAGAGGAAAGAATAGCTCTATTACACGCTGGGTCTCCGCCGAAGGAGAGAACCATGGAAAAACTGATTATTACCGTAGCGACCACAGGAAGCGGAACACCTCTGAGCAAATGTCCCAACCTTGCGATTACCCCGGAGCAGATCGCGGAAGAAGTGTACCAGTGCTATCTGGCCGGCGCCAGCGTCGCGCACATCCATGTGCGGGATGAGCAGGGAGGACGCTCCATGGACTTTGCCCGCTTCAAGGAGACTGTGGAGCGGATCCGGGACAAATGTGATATTCTCATCAATCTGACCACCTCCGGCATGGAGTTTTCTGAAGAAGTGCGGCTCAAGCCTCTGGAACTGCGGCCTGATCTGGCCTCTTTCAACGCAGGCTCCATGAATTTTGGAGAGGGTATCTTCATCAACAAGGAAGATATGATGAAGCGCTTTGCACAGGCCATGCGGGAATACCATGTAAAGCCGGAAATCGAGTGCTATGACGCGGGCATGGTGGAAAACAGCCTGCGCCTTCATAGAGAGGGGTTCCTTTCGGGGCCGCTGCATTATCAGTTCGTACTGGGGGTAAAAGGCGGTATGGCCGCCACAGAGCGAAACCTCCTGTTCCTGGCCGAGAGCATTCCCGCGGATGCGACGTGGGGAGCGGTCGGCCTTGGAAGACAAGCGCTGACGATCAGTACGATGGCCATCCATATGGGCGGAAACCTCCGTGTGGGAATGGAGGATAATATCTATATTCGAAAGGGCATCTTGGCGGAGCACAATGTAGAATTTGTGGATCGAATCAAACGAATCGCGGACGAGTTTGAGCGCCCCCTGGCCACGGTCGGCGATGCGCGGCGAATCTTGGGGCTGGATGAGGTGTGGGCATGAAGAATCGTGCAGTCATCGTAAATGCGGTGCGTACACCCGTTGGGAAGATGCGGCAGTCCCTGGCCGGCGTGCCCGCCATGACCCTGGCGGCCGAAGTCATCAAGGCCTCCATACAGAAGGCGGGGATCGATCCATCCAAAGTGGATGAAGTCCTGTTCAGCAACCTGATGAACAACGACAATGGAAGCCCCGCCCGTATGGCTTGGCTGGCGGCGGACATGCCGATGGAGGTGCCGGGCGCTACCATTGAACGGCGGTGCGCCAGCTCCTTGACCGCCCTGGCCTTTGCCGCGGCGCTGATCGAGTCGGAGCACGCGGATATCGTTATGGCCGGCGGTGTGGACAGCTATTCACAACAGCCGATTTTGGTCAAACGTCCGGAGCAGGCCTATCCGAGCACCCTGAAGATTCTGGAGGTCAAGCGGTCTCCGGACAATATCGGAGATGTATCCATGCTTCAGACTGCGGAAAACTTGGCCGAGCAATACGGAATCAGCCGGGCGGCCTGTGACGAGTTTGCCTGCCGCAGCCATAAGCTGGCGGCGGCGGCATGGGCGGAGAGATTGTTTGATGAGCAGATTGTCCCCATCACGATCCCGCAGAAGAAAGGGGCGGCAAAGACCGTCGTGATGGACGACTGTGTCCGCCCTGACTGTACGGTAGAGTCCCTAAGCAAACTAAAGCCCGTTGTCAAAGCCGACGGCGTGGTAACTGCCGGCAATAGCTCGCCTATGAACGATGGAGCGTCTGCTATGTTGGTCATGTCTGCGGCGCGGGCAGAGAAAGAGTGCCTAGAACCGCTGGGAACCGTGACCGCATTCGCCTGTGCCGGATACCACCCGCATTATATGGGATACGGCCCTGTGGTGGCCACGCAGAAGCTGATGGCACAGACCGGACTTTCGCTGAAAGACTTCGACCTGATCGAAATCAATGAGGCGTTTGCCGCACAGAGTTTGGCCTGCCTGAAGGTCTTAGGCCTGGATAACGAAGCGGATATGGCACGTATCAACGTCAACGGAGGCGCCATTTCAATCGGGCACCCTAATGCGGCCAGCGGGGGTATTCTGGTGGCCCGCATCCTGCATGAGATGAAGCGCCGGAATGTAAAGCGCGGACTGGTGACCTTCTGCATCGGCGGGGGACAGGGCATGTCCCTTGTGGTGGAACGCTAGGTTAGAGGACAGCGCCTGCAAGGCTATGTGAATCACGAAAAGAGAGCGGCGGAGGGACCATCCCTCCGCCGCTCTCTTTTAACAGGCTGGGAGGGCACGTCCCGGACGGAGCTGTCCGGCAGTGGTCAGATCAAAAAAGAGGATTGACAGGGCGGTGGCTGAAACTTATGATATATCATAGATATATCAGTGAGGACTGAGACGGCAGGAAAGGGGTTTTCAAGATGGAACAACTGACCTATACGACGCTGGGGGAGTGGAAAGGCTATCTCCTCCGGCAGGCGCCCGAGCGGGTGCTCCAATTTGGCGAGGGGAATTTCCTCCGGGGTTTTGCCGATCACTTCATCGATGTGATGAACGAGCGGGCGGGCTTCAACGGCAAGGCAGTGGTGGTGCCTCCGGCCTCTACCGGCAAGGCCGCGCGCATCAACGCGCAGGAGGGGCTTTACCAACTCTGTCTGCGGGGGAAGTATGACGGCGCGGTGGTAAACGACCGGCGGATCATCAGCTGCATCAGCCGGGGGCTGGATGTCTTTACGGACTGGGAGGAACTGCTGCGTACCGCCCGCAGCCCGGCGCTGCGCTTTGTGATCTCCAACACGACGGAGGCGGGCATCGTCTATGATGGGTCCTGCCGGTTTGACGACCGACCTCCCGCCTCCTTTCCTGCCAAGCTGACCCGCCTGCTGTGGGAACGTTGGCAGGCGGGAGAGCGGGGGTGGGTGCTGCTGCCCTGCGAGCTCATTGCGGACAACGGCAGCGTGCTCCGGGAGTACGTGCTCCGCCACGCCGAGGATTGGGGCTTGGGGGAGGCGTTCCGGCGCTGGCTGCGGGAGGAGAACCGCTTTTGCAGCACCCTGGTGGACCGCATCGTCACCGGGTATCCCAAGGACTGGGCGGAGGAACTCCATGCGAGCAACGGTTACCGCGACGCGCTTCTGGATACTGCGGAGCCATTTGGACTGTGGGTGATCGAGGGAGACGAGTCCCTGGCGGAGGAGTTCCCCGCGCCGCAGGCGGGCCTGCCGGTGAAGTTTGTGGCCGACCACCATCCGTACAAGGAACAGAAGGTGCGTATACTCAACGGCGGTCACACCGCCATGGTGCCTGCGGCCTTCTTGGCGGGGCATGATATCGTCCGCACCTGCATGGAGGACCCTGCGGTCCGCGCCTTCCTGGAGGGAGCCCTCTTTGAGGAGATCATCCCCACCCTCTCCCTGCCCCGGACGGACTGTGAGGCATTTGCCAGGGCGGTGGAGGAGCGGTTTTCCAATCCCTATATCGACCACAGGCTGCTGGACATTGCCCTCAACTCCGTGTCCAAGTGGCGTGCCAGGGTGCTGCCCAGCGTAAACGCCTTCCTGGCACAGAACGGCCGGGCGCCGGACCGCCTCACCTTCTCGTTTGCCGCTCTGGCCGCTTTCTATACCCAGGCAGAGCGGTGCGGCCATGCCTATCCGGTTCGGGACGAGCCCGCCGTACTGGACTTTTTTGCCCAAAACAGCGGGCTGGCGCCGGAGGCGCTGATCGCCGCCCTGGCGGCCCGCACGGACTTCTGGGGGGAGGATTTGCGCACGCTGCCCGGCTTCGTCCCGGCGGCGGGGCAGGCTTTGGCCCGGATCCGTGCAGACGGCATGGCCGCGGCCCTGGCGGATTGCAGATAGGAGGGACAGATATGGCAGTACTGCGGATTCATCCCAGGGACAACGTTGCCGTTGCCCTTTCTCCCGTCGCGGCGGGGGAACGTGTCCGGGTGGAGGGAAGAGAGGTCACAGCGCTGGAGGACATCCCACAGGGACACAAGCTAGCGCTCGCCCCCATCGCCGCCGGGGGCGAGGTGATCAAATACGGCTGCCCCATCGGGCGGGCCAAGAGGGAGATCGCCCCCGGGGCGTGGGTGCACAGCCATAACCTGGGCACCGCGCTGGACGAGGACAAGACTCCGGGGGCGCAGGTGACCGCCTTGACCCTGGAGCCGATGCCGGTCCGGACCTTCCGGGGCTACCGGCGCCGCGACCGAGGGGTGGGG
>CAJMQD010000091.1 GCA_905215425.1 uncultured bacterium | reverse complement strand
ACCATCACCCTGAACGGCACTCCCTTCCTGGTGGTGGGCGTGTATCAGAGCAAAGCCGCCGGGGTTAACACCGGCACCGGCGACGACGGCCAGTGGATCAAAAACGAGATCAAGCGCAAAGACCGCATGGTGCTGATTCCGTATACCATGACCCGGTATTTCAACAACAACGAATCCATCAGCGAGTATGTGGTCTGCGCCAAGACCAAGGATGATATCAAGGACGTTATGGCCAATCTGCGCTCCTACCTGTCCACCATCATCAACGAGAACTCCGGCTGGTCCGACGTAAGCGCCCCCAGCGATTGGCAGGACAGCCAGAACGAGGCCACCGCCATGCAGCAGCGTTTTCTGGGCGGTATCGCCGCCATCTCTCTGCTGGTGGGCGGTATCGGCATCATGAATATCATGCTGGTCACCGTGACGGAGCGTACCCGCGAGATTGGTATCCGCAAGGCCATCGGCGCAGAGCGCCGCAGCATCATCATTCAATTTCTGATCGAAGCCGCCATGATCTGCGGCATCGGCGGTATCTTCGGGATCATCGTGGGCTATATCGGCACCTTGATCGTATGCAAGCTGTCGTTTGGCGCTATCATGTTCCCCAGCGTCGGCATCACCTTCGGCGCTGCCGCCATCTCGATCATTCTGGGCATTATTTTCGGTATGTACCCCGCCATCAAGGCCTCTGGCCTGCAGCCCGTCGTGGCGCTGAGAGCCGAATAAAGGAGAGATAACCGTATGAAATGTAAACGTCTTTTTAGTCTGTTCCTGGCCGCCGCCCTGGCGGTGGGAATGGCCCTCCCGGCGGGAGCGGTCAATTCCTCCTTCTCTGACGTCACTGACGCCGCCACAGCGGTCAATGCCGACGTGCTGCATCTGATGGGCGTAGTAGCCGGCGTGGGCGGCAGCCACTTTAACCCCGGGGCCAACCTGACCCGGGCCGAGTTCTGTACCATGGTGGTCAAGTTCATGCAGAAGGGGGATCAGGTGCCTCTGCAGTCCACCCGCGCCATCTTCTCCGATGTCACCGCCAAGCACTGGGCCCTGGGCTATGTCAACCTTGCCGCGTCCACCACAGTCGCCGACGGTGAGAAGTCCTCCACCCCTCTGATCTCCGGCGTGGGCAACGGCAAGTTTGAGCCGGATTCCAAAATCACCTTTGCCCAAGCCGCCACCATTCTCATCCGGGTGCTGGGCTACTCCAGCGAGCAGGTGGGCGCCCTCTGGCCCCAGAGCTACATGAACAAGGCCAAATCCATCGGCCTGTCTGACGGCATTACCGCTAACTATAATGCCCCCATTACCCGCGCCCAGGCCGCTCAACTGTTTGTCAACGCCCTGAGCTGCAAAACAGGCAGCGGCAGCGAGTACTACTCCACCCTGGGCACCGTCAGCAATAACATTGTGCTGCTGGCAGTCAATGTGACCAGCGAGGACGGTCAGTACGACGGCGCTGTGCGCACCTCCAACGGCACCTATCTCCCCCACGCCGAAGGCGTAAAGCCCACCGGACTCCAGGGCAAGCGGGGCGCCCTGGTGGTCAACGACAAGAAGGAGCTGGTCACCTTCGTCCCCGACGACTCCTCCTCCGTCACGGTCACTCTGTCCGGCAGCGCTCAGCCCTCCTATGTAAAGGGCACCAACGGCAAGCAGTACGCCATCTCCGCCAACACGCCGGTTTACACCTCTGACAAGACGGAGTCCAGCACTTACCTGTCCGCCTACCCCTCCCTGTCCTCCGGCACACAGGTCACTCTGTTCTCTGAGCGGGGCAAGGTAGTGGCCGTCTATGCCGCCACCGGCACCTCCGCCGACTCCGACGCCATCGTAGTGACCGGCAGCGCCAACAGCACCATGTTCCTGTCCCTCACTGGGGGAGCCACCGGCTATAAGATCCAGAAAAACCGCCAGGCCATCTCCATGAGCGACATCAAGCCCTACGATGTGGTCACTTACGACAGCATCAACAACACCCTGATCGTCTCCGACCTGCACCTGACCTGCGTGTACGAGGACGCCGCCCCCAGCGCCAAGGCCCCGGAGACCATCACCGTACTGGGACACTCCTTCCCCGTGCTGGAGAGCGCCTGGGACACGGTGAAGGACTTCAGCGTGGGCGATGTGGTCTCCCTACTGCTCACGTCCGACGGCAAGGTGGCCGGTATGGCCAAGTCCTCCGTCCGCTCCTCCGCCATCGGCATGGTCAGCGGCAGCACCGCTACTGTGTTCCTTCCCGCCGGCGGCTCTATCGAGCTGAAGAGCGACCGTGAGATCAGCGGCAGCAACGTGGAGAACCAGCTGGTCACCATCTCCTCCTCTTCCCGGGGCCGGATCTACGCCAGCAAGCTGGCCTCCTCCGCCGCTCCCGGCGAGCTGAACCTGAAAAACATGACTCTGGGCAGCTACACGGTTACCGCCGGCGTCCGTCTGTATGAGCAGGTGGGCAGCGCCATGGCCCAGATCGACCTGAGCGGACTGGTCGTGGACTCCATCTCCGCCAACAGCATCGCCAGCTACCACCTGAACTCCTCCAATATGGTGGACTACCTTATCCTGAAGGCTGTCACCGGCGACGCCTATGTCTACGGCAAGCTGACCCGGGGCGAGCAGACCGGCGGCTCTGAGATGACCTATACCAACCAGACCGTCTCCGTGGCCAACGGCACCGGCGGCATGGGCACCCACATCGCCGCCTTCAGCTTCAAGGACGGCGGCTTCGGCGGTGTGGCCGCAGGCTTCGGCGATCTGGACGGTACTCCCAAGGCCGCTTCCGTCATCGAGCTGACCGAGCTGAAGAAGGTCTCCCCCACTGACTTCTTCGAAAACCAGGGCACCTTCTATCTCCGCTCCGGCAGCAAGACCTATCAGGTATCCGACAAGGTGGAGTGCTACAAGGCCGCCACCAAGAGCTGGTTCACCGAGGACTCCGGCTCTGCCCGTCTGGCCGCCTGCAAGGCCTTCTCCAACGACCTGACCGTCTATCTCGATCCCATCGGCGAGAAGGTCCGGATCGTGGTCGCCAACTAAAGCTTCCGCTTCTCTCTAACCCCCTGGGCGGCTATGGCCGCCCAGGGGGTTTCTATATCCACATCCACTTTTATTTGCCATCTGCCGGAAAATCTGTCATAATAGAGATGAGGTGAATCTGATGACCAGCTTATTCCGCTGTCCCCTGTGCCAGGCTCCTCTTAACCGCGGGGAGCGCAGTTATACCTGTCCTCAGGGCCACAGCTTTGACATCGCCCGAGAGGGCTATACCCACCTGCTGCCCGCCAACAAGAAACACTCTAAGAATCCCGGCGATGACAAGGCCATGGTGGCTGCCCGCTCCGCCTTCCTGGACCGGGGCTACTACGCCCCCCTGCGGGAGGCCCTCACCGCTCTGACCCTCCGCCTGCTGGCGGACAGCCCATCCCCCGCCCTGCTGGACAGCGGCTGCGGCGAGGGTTACTACACCGCCGGACTCTGCCGGGCCCTCATGGAAGCCGGACATACACCCAGGATCGCCGGAGTGGACCTGTCCAAGTTCGCCCTGAAGCGGGCCGCCCGCCGATTGCCTCAGGGGGAGTTCGCCGTGGGGTCGGTGTATCACCTGCCCCTGGAGGACAACACCGTACAGCTGCTGGTAAATGTCTTTTCCCCTCTGGCGACAGAGGAGTTCGCCCGCGTTCTGATGCCCGGCGGGTATTTCCTCTATGTGGTGCCCTCATCCCAGCATCTTTGGGAACTGAAACAGGTGCTGTACGACCAGCCCTATGAAAATCCGGTCAAGACCGAGGATTACCCCGGCTTTGTCCATCGGGAGACCCTTCCCCTGCGTTTTTCCGCCAAGATCGACCGGACCGAGGACATTATGGCTCTGTTCGGCATGACCCCCTATGCGTGGAAGACGCCCAAAGAGGGGGTCGACCGCCTTCGGACCCTGACCTGTCTGGACACCCAAGTGGGCTTTGACATCCATGTGTATCAAAGAGCATAAAAAATCCCGGTCTGTGACTGCTGCACAGACCGGGATTTTTTCGCGATAGATGCAGAATCCAAGGCTCCTTGATCACCGGCGTCTGCCGATGGCATAAGCGCCCCAAGCCAATAAGCACCCCAAAAGGATGCCGCCTGCAATCCACAGACACATCGTCCCACCAAACTGCCAGCCCAGATAGGGCACCTTCGGCCGCCGGACCGCATAATACACTGCGCCGCCCAACGGCAGCACCTCCATCAGCAAGAGGGAAAGGCAGGGCAATTTACGAAAACGGTCTGCATAGGCACACAGGACATACAGCTGTACCACAAAGGCGATAAATCCGAAAAAGAAAGAAAATGCCATTTATGCTTCCTCCTTACAAATGAATGATTACACTTTGATTGTATCAAGCGCCCCCGAAAAAAGCAAGAGCGGACACGGCAAATTGCCGTGTCCGCTCCGTTTATATTTGCTATGCGCTTAGCCCTTCAGCTTCTCCAGACCGATCTTCAGCCGGCGGATGGTCTCCTCCTGCCCCAGAATGTGGCAGATCTCCACAGCGCCGCCGGGGGTAACCGCCTTGCCGGCGGCCGCGATGCGCACGGGCCACATCAGAGTAGCAAGCTTCACGTCAATGCCCTCGGCCAGACCGCTGAGCACCTCTTTGATATTCCACTCGTTCCAGGTGTGTACCGCACCCAGCACCGTAACAGCTGCGCTGAGCATTTCCTGGGCTACATCGGGATTACACTTGGACTTCTTGTTGTTGAACAGGCCGATGTCGTAATCGGGCAGCTGGTCGAAGAAGTCCACCTTCTCCGGGATCTCGGTGAGCTTCTCGCACCGGGCCTGGAGCAGGGGGGCGATGAGGGCGGGGTCGCAGTTCTTGCAGCCCTGCTTGATGTAGGGCTCTGCCACCGCCAGGAACTGTTCCGGAGTCATGGCCCGCAGATACAGGGCGTTGAAGTGGGTCAGCTTGTCAATGTCGAAGATGGCGGGGGACTTGGACACGCCGCCCAGATCAAAGGCGTCCACCAGACCCTTCAGGTCGAAGATCTCCTGCTCCGCCAGCTCGCCCCGGGGGGACCACCCCAGCAGCGCCACATAGTTCAGGATGGCCTCGGTGAGGTATCCCTGGGCCTTCAGATCCTCGTAAGAGGGGTCGCCGTGGCGCTTGGACATCTTGTTCTGGGCGTCCCGCATGACGGGGG
>CAJMQD010000090.1 GCA_905215425.1 uncultured bacterium | reverse complement strand
CCCGTGGTTGGCCAGGATCAGGTCGGGGTAGTCTCTGTAACGGCCCTTGGCGTAGCTGCCCACCAAGCGGGCAAAGGTAAACAGGCTCACCTTGGGCACAAGCAGCATATCCAGCACCCCGTCATCGGGCATGGCCTCGGGCACCGGCATAAAGCCGCCGCCATAGTGCCGTCCGTTGCAGACACACAGCACCGATACCTGCCCGGAAAACTCAATATCCCCCATTTTCACTGTCATGGGCCGGCTCAGTCCCTGGGTGAACACCACCTGCAGCAGCGACAGGATGTACGCTCCGATGCCGGAGACAAACTGAAGATTTTTAAACCGGTGTACCCCCGCGGCGATGCGGGCGTCCACCCCGGCGCAGGTCACGTCAATGCCCAGCTTACCGTTGCAGTCCATCAGGTCCAGCGCCGCCTGGGGGCCCACAGACAGCGCCTCAATATCATAAAACAGTCTGCGGTAGTCCGGACCGAATATCTTCAGGAAGTCATTTCCCGTCCCTTTGGGAATATTGGTGACCGCCACATGGTCGTGGCCCGCCGCCCCATTGACCACTTCATTCAGGGTGCCGTCGCCCCCGCAGGCATAGACGCGCACCGGCTCGCCCAAAGCGGCAGCATCTTTCGTAAAGCGTTGGGCGTCTCCCTCCGCCATCGTATACAACACACGGTGGTCAAACGTGAGATCCGCAATTTGTTTTTCCAGCGCTGCGGTGGAATTTTTCGGTCCCGCTGCCGGATTGATGATAAATAGGTGGTGCATATGCCGTTCCCCTCTCTCTGTCTATGGGCCGGGGTGTTTTACTTGAGACCGTACATAAACAGGTCGCACTTCAGCATTCCGTTGTACAGCTTCCGCTTCTTATCCGCCTGCTTGCCGAAGGTGCGTTCAAATTCCGTGTGGCTGGACAGAAGGAACAGCTTCCACTCGTCGGGGAACTTGGCCCACGCCTTGCCGAAGGCCCGGTACAGCTCCTCCGCCTCCCGCCGCTCCATGATGCGCTCGCCGTAGGGGGGATTGGTCACCACCCTCCCCCGCAGGCCGCCGAAGTGGAATCGGGTGGCGTCAGACACCTCGAAGGAGACCACGTCGTCCACCTCGGCCAACTGGGCATTGTGCCGGGCCAAGGCGACGGCCTCCGGATCAATATCCCCGCCCCAGATTTCGTACTGTCCGTCAAATTCCTTGTCCATGGCCTCATCCGCGGCGTTCATCCATGCTTTGTTGTCCAGCCACGTCCACTTTTGGGCGGAAAAACTCCGATTCAGTCCCGGGGCCCGGTTTTTCGCGATGAGCGCCGCCTCGATGGGGATGGTGCCGCTGCCGCAGAAGGGGTCGCACAGGGGGTCCCGCCCCCGGTAGCGGGACAGCATGACCATGGCCGCGGCCAGGGTCTCCCGCAGGGGGGCCACCACGCCCTGGGCCCGATAGCCCCGCTTGTGCAGCCCCGCTCCGCTGGTGTCCAGCATCAAGGTGGCCATATCCTTCATAATGGAGAACTGGATCTGATATACCGCCCCGGTCTCCGGCAGAGTGTTCAGTCCATATACCTTCCCCAGCCGCTGGGCCACCGCCTTTTTGATCAGGGCCTGACAGGTGGGCACCGAGTGCAGGTCGGAGTTCAGGCAGTGTCCCTTTACCGGAAACTGCCCCTCCCGGGGGATGAACTGCTCCCAAGGCAGGGCCTTCGTCCCCTCAAACAGCTTGTCAATGGCGTCGCTGCCCCCCACAGGGAAGCTCCCCAGCACCAGCAGCACCCGCTCCCCGGTGCGGAGATTCAGGTTCAGCCGGGCCAGATCCTCTCCGCTCCCCTGGCACAGCACCCGTCCGTTCTCCGCCTGCACCCGGTCCAGCCCCAAGCGGCGCATCTCATCGGCGCACAGTCCCTCTAACCCGAATAGCGTGGGCACCGCATATTGTAAATGTTCCATGCTCTTCCTCCCGCCGGTCTCTCCGCCTTCTGCGTGCGGCTCTGCCGAATCTTTTCATTTCCTTTACAGTATACCGGATTTTATCTCATCACGCAAGGCGGCGGCTGCATTTGGCTGTTTTTCTTCTCTATCCGGTACCAACACCTTAAACAAATTTTAATCTTTTCCGCTGGAATTTTCTCCCCCGCTATGTTAGAATGATAGAAAGCGCCGATGCCCTTTCGGCATACTCCGGCGGGAAAGGAGTTTCTATGTTTCCCAGTGCTTTTTGGCTCATTGCCCTGATCGTCTTTTCCGTAATTGAAGGGGTCACTGTGGGTCTGGCTTCCATTTGGTTCGCCATAGGCGCCTTGGGGGCGCTGATTGTCGCCGTCCTGGGCGGCCACATCTTTCTGCAAGTTGTGGTGTTTCTGGCTCTGTCCGCCGCAGCGCTGGCACTGATCCGGCCCCTGGCTGTCAAGATCCTCAAGCCCCGGCACGACCCCACCAACGCCGACCGCGTCATTGGCCAGACTGCCTTGGTCACCGAAGCCATTGACAATGTAGAGGGCAAGGGCCTTGTGGTCGTCTCCGGCCAGGTCTGGTCCGCCCGCAGTCAGCATAACGTGGTCATCCCTGCCGGCACCCAGGTGCGCATCCTGCGCATCGAAGGCGTCAAAGTGTATGTAGAAGCCATCTGATCCCCGCGCCAATGGCCCGCCGTCTCTTGACGTCAGTCGGGAGTAAACACAAAAAGAGGAGGAACTTTTATGCCGTATATTTTCAGTTTCATCGTCCCTGTTATTCTGGTCATTCTGATCCTGGCCCTGCTGGCCGCCAACATCCGGGTCGTCCCCCAGTCCCGCGCCTTCGTTATCGAGCGTCTGGGCGCGTTCCAGGGCGTGTGGGGCGTGGGCCTGCACTTCAAGATCCCCTTCATCGAGCGCATCGCCAAAAACGTGTCTCTGAAGGAGCAGGTGGTGGACTTCCCCCCTCAGCCCGTGATCACCAAGGATAACGTCACCATGCAGATCGACACCGTGATCTACTTCCAGATCACCGACCCCAAGCTGTATACCTACGGCGTGGAGCACCCCATGAGCGCCATCGAGAACCTCACCGCCACCACCCTGCGCAACATCATCGGCGATCTGGAGCTGGACCAGTCCCTCACCAGCCGCGACCACATCAACAGCCAGATGAGGGCCATCCTGGACGAGGCCACGGACAACTGGGGCATCAAGGTAAACCGGGTGGAGCTGAAGAACATTATGCCTCCCCGGGACATTCAGGAGTCCATGGAGAAGCAGATGCGGGCCGAGCGCGAGCGCCGGGAGGCCATCCTCCAGGCCGAGGGCCAGAAGCAGTCCCAGATCCTGGTGGCCGAGGGTGAAAAGCAGTCTGCCATCCTGCGGGCCGACGCCGCCAAGCAGGCCGCCATTCTCCAGGCCGAGGGCGCCAAGGAGGCTAAGATCCTGGAGGCTGAGGCCGAGGCTCAGGCCATCCTGAAGGTGCAGCAGGCCACCGCCGATGCCATCCGTCTGATCAACGAGGCCGACCCCAAGGAGGGCGTGCTGAAGATCAAGGCCCTGGAGGCCTTCCAGACCGCCGCCAACGGCAAGGCCACCAAGATCATCATTCCCAGCGAGATCCAGGGCCTGGCCGGCCTGGCCGCCTCCGCCAAGACCATTCTGGACACGGAGGACCCCAAAGCAACTATGACCGTCACCAAGGTCAAGGAGTAATTTCCCGAATCAAAAAGCACAGGCAGATGCGCTGCATCTGCCTGCGCTTTTTTGTTTGGCTCTGTGTTCGTTCCTCTGCTCAGTCCAGAACGGGCAGGGCAAAGAGATAGGTCAGCCCCTCGGGCAGCGCTACGCCGTCCTCTACGCCCACAACGGCATGGGCCGCCACAATGGCTTCCGCCTGGCGGGCCAGCTCGTTCAGGGCCTTGGTCGTTCCGCCGCCGCCATACACATCGTCCACCATCAGGATGCGCTTGCCCTTGATGAACTCCACATCATCGTCCGTCAGGGACAGGGCCTGATCCTTGGGGGTGGTGACAGAGCGGTAAGTGGCCTGCACCTTGGCCGTGCCGGAGCTCTTCCGGGCCACCACGGTCCGGGGCAGGGGCTGCCCGGTGGCCTCGGTCCACTTCAGGGCAATGGCGTGGGCCAGAGCGTTGCTCTTGGACACCGGGTTCAGGATGGTGTCAAACTGTGCCCCCTGGGCCACCAGCCGCTTCACCAGCTCGCCCGCCGCGCTCTCGATCAGGCTGACCTGGCCGGAGATGTCCAGGAAGCCCACCAGCCGGCCGGCGATCAGCTTGAAGGGCATCTCATAGTTCTGTCCGCCCAACTCCACTTCCAAAAACTTCGCTCCATTTTTCTCTGTGATCTGTGTCTCGATTCTGCTGTTAAGATCCATGTGATCTCCCTCCGAGTCAAAAATACAGCCCTATTATAGGGTGTCCCGGAGGAAAGTGCAACCGCATTCTCGCTCCTGTCCTTGACGGCACCCTGAAACATTTTGCTCACTTTTCGCTTTTTTGCGCAAAAGTGAAGGCGATTTTGGCGGATATTTTCCGGCCTCTTCAAATTTTTCTTCCTAATTCTCTCAAAATTTTTCAAACTATTGCAAGCTCTGCCACGTAAATGATATAATTTGCCCAGTAAAAGTTTCCTCTTTCACAAGGGAGGCCGCACAATGGAAAAAAGTTCTGACTTTGTGATTCCGGCAGAGCGCTTAAAGCTCATTTCCGACTATATCGAGCAGCGGGGAAACGCTAAAATCAGCGACCTGGCTGCCGAGCTGAACGTATCGGAATCCACTGTGCGCCGCGACTTGGATCTGCTGGTGCAGGAGGGGCTGATCCAGCGCTCCCACGGCGGAGCCACCTGGATCCGCCACAGCTCCTCTTACGAGCATATTTACTCGGAAAAAATGCTGATCCGCGGGGAGGAAAAGAAACGCATCGGCGCCTTCTGCGCCGACATGGTGCAGGACGGTGACACCCTGTTTTTAGATTCCGGCACCACCACCATTCAGATCGCCGCCGGCCTTCAGCGCAAGAAAAATCTTACCATCTTCACCTACGATCTGGCCATCGCCTCCGCCATCGAATTTGCCCCCAGCACCACCCTGGTGGTCACCGGCGGCATCAAGCGGGAGGACTACAACGTCCTGATCGGCAGCGTGACCGAGGATTATATCTCCCGGATCCGTTTCGGCACCCTGTTTCTGTCCGCCGATGCCATTGACGAGGAGTTCGGCGTCTCCAACACCGGCCTGCCCGAGGCCTCCATCAAGTCCAAGCTGC
>CAJMQD010000089.1 GCA_905215425.1 uncultured bacterium | reverse complement strand
TCGAGTCAGCCCCGTTATGACCGCTTCGATACCGCTGCATATGATATTTTAAGGCTTTGTTCTCTGAGTCCAATTGGGAAACAGGTACAGGACCGCACAGGCAAAGCACAAAAAACGTGAAAATTCAGGCTTGGAAGCGCGTGAAAAACGGGAAGCAGTCAAACCGGCGGGTTGCCCCACAAAAGAACTGTTTTCGACTGCGCTGGATCCGGTTTTCCCACTGAAACGCTTCTATCCGTAGGCTATAGGATACCAGATATATCACCGAAAATCAAGCCCTGCACCGGAAAAACTCCCCGC
This sequence comes from uncultured bacterium, assembly GCA_905215425.1. Classification (GTDB taxonomy): domain Bacteria; phylum Bacillota; class Clostridia; order Oscillospirales; family Oscillospiraceae; genus Lawsonibacter. Next base: position 5,033 of record CAJMQD010000089.1, on the reverse strand, counting down.
CAGGCGGAAGCCAAGGGGGGAGCTTCTCTTTACAGCCGGAAGAACCGCTTCCCGTTTTCCAAGGTGATCCGGGCGACCTCCTCCGGGTCCAGCCCTTTGAGCTGGGCGATGGTCTCTGCTACCAGATGGACGTAGCCGGAGTCGTTTCGCTTGCCCCGGAAGGGGACAGGGGTGAGGTAGGGGGAGTCGGTCTCGATCATGATACGATCCATGGGGAGCCATTGGATGGCCTCATGGGAGCGCCGGGCGTTTTTATAGGTGACCACTCCGGTGAAGGAGATCATCCACCCCAGCTTTACCAACACTTTTGCGTCCTCAAGACCGCCGGAATAGCAGTGATAGACTCCGGTGACCTTGGGATGGGCCCGGATAACATTCAAGCAGTCCTGATGGGCCTCCCGGTCGTGGATGATAACGGGCAGACCCAGTTCCTCTGCCAGCTCCAGCTGCTTGTGCAGTACCTGCTGCTGGTGGGGACGGGGGGGATTCTCATCCCAATAATAGTCCAGCCCGATTTCTCCAATCGCCTTGACCTTGGGGTGGGCCGCCAGTTGGCGCAGCCGGTCCAGCCAGGAGTCTTCCCAGCCGCCGCAGTCGGAGGGGTGTACCCCCACGGCGGCGTAAACATAGGGGAAGGCGTCGGCCAGCTCCACCGCTTTTTGGGAGGAGATCAGGTCACAGCCGGGGTTCAGGATCAGCTCCACCCCCCGGGCGGGCATGGAGGCCAGGAGCTCCATCCGGTCAGTGTCAAAAGCATCAGCGTCATAGTGGGCGTGGGTGTCAAACAACCGCATAACAGAACCTCCGAATCAAGTAAGCCACCGTCCGACCCCGGGGATCAGCCCCAGCAGCAGAGCAACGGGAAGGGACAGGGCAAAATAGAGCAGCGCGAAGAAGGGAATGGACAGAACCGGGGGGAAGGCCAGCACCGAGGCGCCGAACCACCGGAAGATCAGTACCCACAGATGGTGGACCAGATAGGCGCCGAAGGCATACTGCCCCAGACTGAATACGGCCCGGCGGCGGGAGCGCTCCTCGCTGATGCCCAGCACGTAGCGGAACAGGGTACACAGGGCGGCAGAGGTGCAAACCACACCGGGCGCGGAGTAGGTATCCAGAGAAAGGGCGGAAAACCGGTCCGCCATCAGGGTCAAAGCGAGCCCGCCGATCCCCAGAATATAGAGGATGTACTCCGAGATCCGGCTGATCACATAGTGGTACAGATACCAGCCGCCCACAAAATACCCTACAAAGCCCGCCGTCATGGGTACGTTCAGCCGGTTCAGGAACAAGGGGAGCACGTCGTTGGGACGCAGGACCAGCCACCGGGGCAGCAGGGAGGAGACAACAAAGCACAGGGCCAGGAACCAAAGGACCTCGCCCCGGGAGGCGGAAGAGGCGAATCGCCGCAGTACCGGCTGGACCAGATAGAGACCGAGCAGCGGATACAAAAGGGACAGGCAGCCTGTGGAGCCGCTCCGGGCGGTGGCCGTCAGCTTCTGCCAGATCAGGGACAGGGAGAAGCCGCCGCCCCCCAGCAGGTGGGCAGTTACGGCGTAGATCGTTCCCCAGACGATGAGGGTGACCAGCGTGGGCAGAGCATAGCCCAGCAGCATTCCGGAGACCGAGGCGCTTTTCCCGTCCTCCAGGGCGGACATCCCCCACACCATGAACAGAGCGGGGACCGCCCACAGAGTCAGCAGCACATAGACCCGGAACACCCGCTGGTCGCCGACGGAGGCGGACAGGGCAGAGCCCTGCCGGGCCAGCAGACCCATGATGGCGCACAGGACGGCAAACAGGCGGAAAAAGCCCGGCCAGCCCGCGTTTTTAGAACTTTTAGCCATGGGATGGCCTCAGCTGCGCACCGGGACGATCTCGATCCAGTAGCCGTCCGGGTCTTGAATGAAGTAGATGCCCATGGCCTGATTTTCAAAACAGATACAGCCCATTTCCCTGTGCTTTTGGTGCAGGGCGTCAAACTCGTCGGTGAGGAAGGCCAGGTGGAACTCCTCATCCCCCAAGTCGTAGGGCTGGGTGCGGTCCCGCAGCCAGGTCAGCTCCAGCCGGAAGGGACTGTTTTCCCGGTCCTTCAGATAGACCAGCTTGAAGGAACCGTCCCCGGCCTCTTTTTCGCGGTCTACGGTCAGGTTCAAAGCCTCCCGGTAGAAGGAGAGACTGCGGTCCAGGTCCAGAACGTTGAAATTAAAGTGGTTAAACGCGATCATGGCAGACATCCTTTCAGAAAAGCGGTATTTGTCCGGATCCCGGCACTTCCCAGGCCGGGATCATGGAAGGAAGAAGAACGTTATTTTGCCTTGGTGTCGATCCACTCCGTTTTAAACTTGGAGTAGACGATCTTCTGTTCGCTGTACAAGCCGTAGTAGCCGGACAGCATATAGGATACCCCAATGCACAGGCCATACAGGGGCAGGGACTGACCGCCGAACAGCTCGTAAGACAGCAGAAGGGCGGTCATAGGACAGTTGGTGGCGCCGCAGAAGGTGGCCGCCATGCCCAGCGCCCCGGCAAAGGAGGCGGGGATGGACAGCAGAGGAGCCACAGCTGCGCCGAAGGTGCAGCCTACGCACAGGACCGGGACGATCTCGCCCCCGCGGAAGCCGGCCCCCAGGGTCAGGGCGGTGAACAGCATCTTCAGAAGAAAGGCTTCCGGACGGATCTCGCCGGCCAAAGTGGAGCGGATGAGCACATCGCCCGCGCCGTTATAGCTCTGATCGCCCACCAGAAGGGTCAGCAGAAGCACCAGAGCGCCGCCTACGGCGGCACGGGGGACGGGATTGGGGAACAGCCGCTGATACAGATGGGGGGCGGCGTGGGTCAGCTTACAGAACCAGATGGACAGCACGGCACATAGTACGCCCAAAACCGTGACCTGGACCATGGACAGAGGGGAGAGGTCCATAAACTGAGTGACGGTATAGGCCTGCGTCAGATGCATCCCAAAGGAACGGGCCACAAGCAGAGCCACCAGGGAGGACACCAGACAGGGCACAATGGCGGCGTAGTACATAACGCCCACGCTGACCACCTCCATGGCGAACACGGCGGCGGTGAGCGGAGTGCCGAACAGACCGGAGAAGGCGGCCGCCATGCCGCACATCACCAGCAGGCGGCTGTCTTTGGCATCCAGCCGGATCTTCCGGCCGATCCACGCGGACAGAGAGCCGCCCAGCTGAAGGGCGGCGCCCTCCCGTCCGGCGGAGCCGCCCACCAGATGGGTGAGGATCGTGGAGATAAAAATCAGGGGGGCGGTACGCAGACGCATGGGTTCTGCGTCGCGCACAGCCACCAGAACCAGGTTGGTGCCCAGATCCTTCTCCATCCCGCATATGCGGTACAGCAGGACGATGGCCATGCCCCCCAGGGGCAGGAACCAGATGATCCAGGGGTAAAGAGCGCGGAGCTCTGTGGCGATGTCGATGCCCCGGTGGAAGGCCACGGCCACCAGTCCGGCGATGATCCCCATGTTCCCGGCGTATAGTACCCATTTCAAAAAAGATATTATGTCCCAGATGTGGCCGCGCACCCGCGGTGAAAGCTGCATGATCCTGTCTCCCTTCGGTCGGTCCGCACGAAAAACCGACATTTTTAGCAATTTTCCATTATAACACGCAGCGGAGGATTTTGCATCAGCTTTTTCCGAAAACAGCGCCGATATTGATAGGCTCTTGCACACAGGACATGAATATGTTATCATATACCATCAGCAATGATAAATATCGATGACTCTTTGGCAAATATGACAGAATGCCTAACTGTTTTCCACTAAAAACGGGCGGGCACACAAGGAAGAGCGTCTGGACCGGCGGAGCGGCCGCGGATCGAAACGCCGGCGCAGACGCCCGATGGATATAACCGGCGCATTATGTTTTCAGTTGAAGGAGGCACTACTATGAAACTGTCGTTCTTCGGTGCGGCCCATGCCGTTACCGGAAGCTGCCACTGTCTGGAAGTGGGAGGCAAAAAGATTCTGATCGACTGCGGTCTGGAGCAGGGCCGGGACGAGCACGACGATAACGCCCTGTGCTTCGAGCCCAGCCAGATCGACTATGTCATTGTCACCCACGCCCATATTGACCATACGGGCCGTATTCCTCTGTTGGTGAAGTCCGGCTTCTCCGGCCAGATCTTTACCACCCGCCTGACGGGACAGCTTATGTCCATCATGCTGCGGGACTCCGCCTTCATTCAGGAGGGGGATGCCCAGTGGAAGAACCAGAAGGGCAAGCGTGCCGGCCGGCCGCCCGTAGAGCCCTTGTACACGGTGGCCGATGCCGAAGCGGCGATGCAGCTGGTGACCACCTATGAGTACGGTCAGATTTTTGACATTTGCCAGGGGGTCAAGGTCCGCTTTGTGGATGCCGGCCACCTGCTGGGCTCTGCCTGCGTGGAGATCTGGGCCACAGAAGGGGATTTGACGAAGAAGATCGTATTCTCCGGCGACCTGGGCAATGTGGATCAGCCCATCATCCGGAACCCCTCCTTTGTGGACCAGGCCGACTATGTGGTGATGGAGTCCACCTATGGGGACAAGAATCATGAGATCCCGGAGAGCTATGTGGAGTCCCTGGCCCAGGTGATCGACGAGACCTTTGCCCGGGGCGGCAATGTGATCATTCCCTCCTTTGCCGTGGGCCGTACCCAGGAGCTGCTGTACTTCATTCGGGAGATCAAAAACCGCCATTTGGTGCAGTCGGAGCCCAATTTCACCGTCTATGTGGACAGCCCGCTGGCCGTAGAGGCCACGAAGATCTTTGCCGGAGACCTGCGGGGGTATCTGGATGAGGAGGCCATTGCGGTGCTCCAGGGGGGGGACGACCTGTTTACCTTCCCCGGCCTGTCTTACAGCCAGACCTCCGAGGAGTCCAAGGCCCTGAACGCCGACCGCACCCCCAAGGTCATCATCTCCGCCTCCGGCATGTGTGACGCCGGACGGATCCGCCACCATCTGAAGCACAACCTGTGGCGCCCCGAGTGCTCCATTGTGTTTGTGGGCTATCAGGGGGAGGGGA
>CAJMQD010000088.1 GCA_905215425.1 uncultured bacterium | reverse complement strand
CCAGTCAGCGTTTTCTTTTTCAGTTGCCGCAGCGAAAAGAAACTTTGACTACTTGAAAAATAGCGGGGAATAGGGTATTCTTATAATTGCGAATTTGTACCATAAAATTAAGAGCCTGCTATCATGAAGGGGAAACTATGAACGTATTAGGGTTGATCGTGCCGGAGTTGAAATACCTGGCCAATACGCTCTCTGCCGTGCTGAACCTGGACGTTACCATTGTGGACGTTGACCTGAAGCGTCTGGTGGGCACAGGCCATTTAAAAGATAAAGTAGGGGATCACTCGCCGGATCGCTCCGCCTTCTGGAAGTGTATTCAAAGCGGACAGCATCTCTTTGTGGACGACCCGCGGGTGTCGGCAGCCTGTCAGGACTGCGCCGCCCGGGATACCTGCACGGAGGAAGTAGAGTTCTGTATTCCGATCCGCTATAACGGTAAGATCGTGGGCGTGCTGGGCATGTGTGCCTTCTCCCAGACCATGAAGGATGAGATCATACGGAACAAGGACCATATGCTGGCCTTCGAGGAACAGCTGAGCAAGCTGATCTCCTCCATTCTGCGGGAGCGCGAGTTTGAGTCTATTCTGGAGTATCACTCCAGCGAGCTGATGACGCTGGTGAACAGCCTGGATGAGGGCGTGCTCATCCTCAGCAAAAACGAGGAGATCCTCACGGCCAACCGCCAGATGTTCCGTATTCTGGGGCTGGAGGAGCGTCCGCTGGGCCACCTGCGTCTGTATGACGTCCTGCCGGAGGAGGCGTACGTCAAGCTTCAGGAGCACCGTGCGCCGGCCCGACTGGTGGGTCCCTTCCTGATCAACCGGAAGGAATACCTGGTTACGATCAATCCCATTGAGGTCAAGAGCGGCCGCACCGGGACCATCCTGCTGTTTTCCGACTTCAGCAATATGCGGCAGTCGGTGATCCGTGTGGATAAAAAGAAAAATATCATCACCTTTGAGGATATTTTAGGGGAATGTGAGGCCATCAAGAACGCCCGGAGACAGGCCCAGCAGATCGCGGAGTACGATGTACCTGTGCTGCTGACGGGTGAGACGGGCACCGGTAAGGACCTGTTCAGCCAGGCCATCCACGAGGCATCCCACCGCAAGGGAAACATCTATATGCCCATCAACTGCGGCGCCATCCCGGAGAACCTGATCGAGAGCGAGATGTTCGGCTACGATAAGGGGGCCTTTACCGGGGCCGCCAGCACCGGGCACGCGGGTAAGCTGGAGGTGTGCAAGGACGGCACCCTGCTGCTGGACGAGGTGGGCGACCTGCCCCTCCAGACCCAGGTGAAGCTGCTGCGGGCCCTGGAGAACAAAGAGATCATCCGGGTGGGCGGACATACTCCCATCCGGGTCAACCCCCGTATCATCGCCGCCACCCACCGGGACCTGAACCAGATGATGAAGGAGAACACATTCCGGGAAGATTTGTTCTACCGGCTGAATGTGGTGTCCATCCATATCCCCCCCCTGCGAGAGCGGGGATATGACATCATCATTCTAGCGCGCTATTTCCTCCGCCGCTTTGCAGAGACCTATAATAAGCCCATTACAGGCTTTACCAGCGAGAGCGAGAAGCTGCTGATGCGCTACCCCTTCCCCGGCAACATCCGGGAGCTGCGGAACATTGTGGAGTATGCAGTGATCTTCGAAAAGGAGGAGCTGTGCGGGGCGGAGCTGATCCGCAGCAAGTTCCAGGCCAGCGCGGAGACGCCCCAGCGGAGCCTGAGCCAGCTGACCCGCCAATATGAGCAGCAGGTGATCCGCCAGCAGGTACAGGAGGCAGGGGGCACTGCGGAGGCCAAGCGGGAGGTTGCCAAGCAATTGGGGATCAGCGTGGCCACGCTATACCGCAAGCTGGGGGAAGAACCCTGAAGCGGACAGAAAAAACAAAAAGGACACTGGCTGACCTGCGGGTCAGCCAGTGTCCTTTCGCTATTACACCTGTTTGAGTCAAAACAGGAAGAGGGAACGAGAACTTACTTTCTCCAGGTGTCCACGGCGTGACGCACGGCGCGGATGTTCTCATCGCTGGAGTGGGGATCAGCCACGCAGCCGGGACCGATCAGCAGGCGCTTGCCGTCCATGGCGTCCATGACCTCGTGGATGTGGGCCTCCACGCCGGCGGGAGTCTCGTCGGCCTTGGCCATGATGCTGTCGTACACCAGATGGCCGTTGACGATGGCGGGGCCTTCACGCAGGCCGCCCAGGAACACCTTGTCGGTCAGCTTAGCGGCCTCGGCCATGGTGGGGCCGTCCTGACGGTCGTGCCAGTTCAGCACGGGCAGGGGGTACTTGCACAGGGTCTCGAACATGGTGTTGGAGCCGTGGATGTGCAGCACGTTGAACCAGGTCTTGTCCTTATAGGCGTTGATGACGCGCAGGTCGTAGGGCTTGCCGAACTCGGCGTAGGCGGCATCGGTCATCAGGTCGTAGGTGGCGCACTGAGTGGCGAAGAAGAAGCCGCTGACGCCGGCTTCGATGTTGGCGTTGATGAAGTTGATGGTGGTCTGAGTGATGACCTCCAGGGCGTTGTGAACGGCCTCGGGGTGCTCCACGATATCAGCGAACATCTTGTTGTTGGTCAGCTTCTTCAGGGTGGTGGAGGGGCTGAAGATGGTCTGCATGAAGGGGGTGTCGGAAGCGCCGCGGCGGGCCAGCTCCTTGCCCACCCACTGGGCGGTCTGCAGGGTCTTGCCCCAGGTGCCGTAGGTGGCGGGCAGGACCTCCATACGGTAGTAGTCGTCCACGTCCACAACGCCGGGAGCGGCGACCTCTACTTCCTTATACTTGTCGCAGAAGATGTCCAGCTTTGCGCCCCAATCGGGCACGGTGTAGGCGCCGAAAGGCATCATCTTCACAAAGTCGAAGTCGAACTTTGTGTTGAAGTCTACCATGGCCTCGGCCAGGGCGCGGGGGTCCTGGTCAAACTCGCTGATGTGCATCCAGACGCTGGCGGGAATGCGGTCAACTTCCTGACCGGCCAGTACCGCTTTGACGCGCTCTTCTTTTGTCATAACGATTCCTCCTTAATAAAATTCAATGGTTTGCGGTGGGTTTGTACTGATGATACAGCACGGGGAAGCGAATGGAACGGGGACGACCCGGGGGCCGCCCCCGATTCCAGAGGGCTTTAAAAGCTTAGGCGTGGAACGCAGTGGGTACCAGCATACGGGGCAGGAACAGCAGCAGCTCGGGGAAGACAATGAACAGGATGATAACGGCCACGGTCACCAGCAGGATAGGAGCGACGTGCTTGAAGGCCTGGGGCATGGTGATCTCGCCGATCTGGGAGGTGATCATCAGGCAGGTGCCGTAGGGAGGAGTGACCATACCCAGAGACAGAGTCATGATGATGATCAGGCCCATGTGGATGTCGTTGAAGCCGCCCACAGCAGCCAGCTGCTGGAAGATGGGCATGAAGATGATGATGGCGGACAGGGGGCTGAGGAAGGTACCGATGACCAGCAGGAAGGCCACCAGCAGCAGGTAGATGCCGATGTAGCTGTCGGTGATGTTCAGGATCCAGCCGGCGATGGTGGCGGGAGCGTCCAGATAGGCGATCAGCCAGCCGGTGATGCCGGCGGAGGCCACGGCAAACATACTCAGAGAGAACTCGGTAGCCACCTTTACCATCAGCTTGGGGATGTCCTTGATCTTATAGTTGCGGTACACCACGAACATCAGGAAAGCGGCGTACATGCAGGCCACAGCGGCGGACTCGGTAGCGGTGAAGTAGCCGGAGGTGGTGCCGCCCAGGATGATCAGGGGCAGGATGATAACGGGCAGGGCCTTCTTCAGGGACTCGCCGCGCTCACCCCAAGTGGTCTTGGGCATGCAGGGGTAGTTGCGACGCTTGGCCGCCCAGGCGGTATAAGCGCACTGGGCCAGGGCGATGGCGAAGCCGGGCACCAGGCCGGCCACGAACAGAGCGCCCACGGAGGCGCCGCTCTGAGCGCCGTACACCACCATCAGCACGCTGGGGGGGATGATAACGCCCAGGCAGGAGGAGCAGGCGGTGATGGCCACGGAGAAGCCGGCGTCATAGCCGCCCTTCTTCATAGCGGGGATCAGGATACCGCCGATGCCGGCGGCGTCGGCCTGAGAGGAGCCGGACAGGTGGCCGAACAGCAGGGACACGATGACGTTTACGTGGCCCATGCCGCCGCGGATGTGGCCGATGAAGGCCTCGCAGACCTTCAGCAGACGCTCGGTGATGCCGCCCACGTCCATCAGAGTGGCCAGCAGCATGAACAGAGGCACAGCCAGCAGAGAGAAGTTGGAGACAGCATCGTACATGCTGCTGATGGCGCTGGTCAGAGGTACGCCCAGCTGAACGCACACCAGCATGGAGGACAGACCCAGGGCATAGGCCACAGGGATCTTGATCATAACCATCAGCAGGAAGGATCCCAGCAGAAGAACAATACCATTCATTCGGACTTACCTCCCTTGCACAGACGGATCAGAGCGTTGACATCCGTCATAAACACGTCAGCGTTGAAGATCATCATGAACACGGCGCTGACGGGGATGCAGGCAAAGAAATAAGCCATGGGGATGTTCATGGAGGTGGACATACGGCGCAGGCCCAGCTGAGCATAGTGGACGCCGTAGCGAATCAGGACATAGAAGAAAATAAAACCGGAAATATCGCCGATCAGATCCAGGATCTTATTGGTCTTGGCGAACTTTGCCGGGATGAGCTCTACGGTGTAGTGGGAGCGCTTGCGCACGGCGCAGGCGGAGCCAAAGAAGGTGGCCCAGACGAAGCTGATGACGGCCACGTCGTTAGCCCAGATAATGGGCATCTTAAAAGCGTTACGCAGGACGACCTGCAAAAAAATGACCATTACAAAGATGAAAACAGACAGGCCGCCCACGATCTTGCAGACAGCGGTGATGAAGTCCTCGATCTTGTAATAGCACTGTTTCAGTGCTTCCATAAAGTTTTTCCTTTCTTCTCACAGCTTGGCGAAAGAACTCTTCTCTCCTTAGAATCTTGCGAGTTTTCTTGTGTTTCGGTTTATGTTTCTGCCCCCCGCAGGAGCGCGGGATACACACATTGACAGTGAGGGGCGCTGCCGGCTTTATTTTCATAGAACTGGCAGCGCCCCAGTTGGCGTCGCGAAATGATCAGCGGGAAATTACTTGTTGATCTCCTGCTTCAGGATCTCGTACAGGTCCTGGCCCTTGCAGGTCTCCAGGATCTTGGAGTAGACGGGCTCGATAGCGGTCTGGAACTCGCTATTGTCGACCTCGGTCACGGTGACACCGTTCTCGGCGGCCAGAGTCTCGATCAGGGAGTCCTCAGCCTCGTCGG
>CAJMQD010000087.1 GCA_905215425.1 uncultured bacterium | reverse complement strand
CAAGAAAGCAATTCCACCTTTGGCAGAGAAAAATTGCCCCCTCCTGCGCAGGAGGGTGTGGAAAAAACGGGATGGAAGACGTGGCAAAAAATGAAAGGAAAAGGGGCGGGACATGGGGAAAAGAAGAAACCGGAAGATGGGTGCATGGAGGTGTGCGGGAGCCTTTTCCGCATGGATCATCGGTTCTGGTTTTGCCACGGGACAGGAGACTGCCCAGTTTTTTGCCCGCTATGGCCGGTGGGGGTGGCTCGGAGTATGGGCTGTGGGGATCGGCTTGCTTGTGCTGGGAGGGGCGGCGGTGCTGGCGGGATATGAGCACCGGGAGAATGAAAAATTTGACCATTTCCGGTATTTTTGCGGGCCGGTGTTGGGGACGGTCTATGATCTGGTGACGCCGGCGGCAGTGATGCTGATTATGCCGGTGCTGCTGTCTGGCGGCGGAACTGCGCTGTACGAGGGATGCGGAATGGATCGGAGACTGGGGACACTTTGCTTGGCCGGGCTGGTTTTGGCCGCGTGGCGGGTAGGGTTTGAGCGGTTTACTGCTGCTGCGGCCTGGGCAGCCCCGGTGGTAATCCTGTTCTCGCTGGCGGTTGGAGCTGTGACGGTGGTGGAAAGAGGGCCGTCGGTCCCGGCGCAGGCAGGCGCAGGATGGGGAAAAAGCGCTTTTTTATACCTGTCTATGAACGCCTGGGGGGCGAGCGCCTACCATTGCAGCTTGGGCAAGCAGGTCCGCAGTTCGCAGGCCGGGCTGGGCGGGGCTGTCCTGGGGACGGCGGCACTGACGGGCGCCATTGCGCTGCTTTGTGCGGCGCTTCAGGGCAGCCCGGCCATGGGATTGGAAGTGCCCACTTTGTATTTGGCACAGCGGATCCATCCCCTTCTTGGAACCTGTTTTTTCTGGGTGCTGTTAGCGGGCATTTTTACCTCCTGTTCTGCCATGCTGTGGACGGTATGTCCGAGAAAACAAGGGGGGAGAAGGGCTGTTTTGGTCATGGGGACGGCTCTTTTGTTGGGAATGTTCCCTTTTCAAAAGCTGGTGGGCAGTCTTTATCCCCTGATGGGCTGGATCGGAGCGCCCTATGTCCTGTGCCTGTGTGGAAAAATGATCATCAGAATAAAAAAGGGCGCGGGTTTCAGCCAGCGCAGGAGGAAACTGAATGATTGCCCTGCGGAAGTAACCGATGGTAGTATATCCTGAAATAGAATTTTTTGATTCGGACAGTTCATTTGGAGAAACCTGGAAGCGGAAGGGAAAAAGCGGACAAAAACCGCAGAGAGCGCAAAAACTTCAATAAAATACAAAAAGTAGTTGACAGAAGGGGAAAAGCGTGCTATACCAATAATATGTTAAAAGCATACACATGAGTAGGATTTTGAGCGAACCGGCAAAGCAGTCGAAAGGCTGTGACGCAAAGCTAAAGGGCCTTCCCTGAGTGTTCAGGTTGGCAGCCAGCTGCCGAAACAGAGTCTTTTTTTGTGTGTCAGCAAAAAAGAAAAGGATATAAACAATAAAACCGTCTGTTTGAACGCCGGAATACGGGAGACGCCGTACCCCAGCTCAAACGACAAAGGCAAAGCAGCCGAAAGACTGTGACGCAAAGCTAAAGGGCCTAACCCCGGAAGGGCATGGTAGCCAGTTGCCGAAAGGAGAATATGGGTATGAAGCGCATTGCCCGCGTATCCGGTGTTTTTGTATGCATTTTTATGCTGATGCTGGCTATGACTGTCAGCGCATTTGCCGTATCAAATGAGATCGACGTTTCTAAGGTGTCTTCCGGAGTGGTCACCGTCAATTACAACGACGGGACCAACGCCAAGATGAAGGTGGCCATCACCATCAACGGCAAGACCGCGTATCAGGATTATACGCAGGGAACGGTTTCTTCCTACTCTCTGGTTGAGGGGAATGGGGAGTATACCATCAGCCTGTACAGCAACATCGCCGGCAATTCTTATAGACGGGTGGCCAAGCAGGTTGTCAATGTTGTGTTGAACAGCGAGTTTGCGCCTTATCTGGCCAGTACCACCAAGGTGAATTTTGCCGCCGGTGACGCCGTGACCGTCAAGGCCGCTGAGCTGTGCGCCGGGAAGACAAGCGCAGCTGAAAAGGTAGTTGCAATCCATAACTACATCGCCGCCAATTATACCTACGACAGCGACCTGGCCGCTCAAATCAATTCCGGCGCCGTAACGAGTTACGCGCCCAACGCCAACAGCGTACTGAACGCCAAGAAGGGCATCTGCTACGATCTGGCCTCGCTGTTTGCTGCCATGTGCCGCAGCCAGGGTGTTCCCTGCAAGCTGACCAACGGCTACGTGGGGAACGTCTATCACGCCTGGGATCAGGTTTATGTCAACGGCGCTTGGCAGAACATCGACCCCACGTATGCCGTGGCCCGTGTCCGGAACGGCGCCGCTGATTTTCAGGGCTGTATCTCTCCCCGTACGCTTGTGGCTGTTGCCAGCGTGTAATACGTGAAGTTTACGGAAGCACGTTTAGTTCTAACAGAAAGACCAGGCTGTCGAAAAAGCCCTTCCGGTCAAAGGATTCGGAGGGAAGGATAGTTGGAAAGGGAACCGTCAGGGTTCCCTTTCCTTGAAATCAACAACATTTTAACGCAGTTAAAATGTTTGCAGCTTGTCAAAAAAGTGGTAAAACCACTTTTTTGACAAGCTGAGACGTCCGGCAATAAAATGCCGGACGTTTTTTGATTTGCGTGCATTGAAATCGAAAAGCTCCGCCCGTTTTGCTTTTGCAAAACGGGCGGAGCTTTTTTAAATTTAAAAGTGCCTTCTGAGCTGTCAGGGGATCAGCAGCTTCAGCGCGCCGGTGGGACAGGCCTGGGCGCACTTGCGGCAGCTGCCGCAGATGGAGGCCACGTCCTTGTCCCGGAACTCGGGCTTAATGACCGTGTTGAAGCCGCGGCCCACCAGACCCAGCAGCCCCTGATGGGCTACCTCGTCACACATACGCACGCACACGCCGCACAGGATGCACTTGCCCTGATCCCGCTGGATGACCTGCAGTTTCTCTTCCTTATAGCTGGGGTGGGTCTCCCGCCGGCCCAGGCGTTCGGGCTGGATGGGATACTGGCGGGCATAGCGGATCAGACTGCACTCGTGGTAGTCGTGACAGCCGCACTCAAGACAGCGCTTGGCCTCGGCCATGGCCTGCTCCTTGGTAAAGCCCAGATCCACAGGCAGGAAGTCGCGGCGGCGCTCCTGAGCGGGGCGCTTGGACATGACCGCCCGGGCTGCTTTCTCCCGATCCTTGAAGTCCTCGGCGGTCACCTGCCGCTCGGAGACAAAGGGCTTGACATACTTGGCCTCCTTGCCGTTGAGATAGGCGTCCACCACCTCGGCGGCGTGGCCGCCCTCGCCGATGGCGGCGATGGCGATGGAGGCCCCCTTGTTGGTGGCGTCGCCCACGGCGAACACCCCCTCCATGCTGGTGCGGAAGGTCTCCTCATCGGCGGCGATGGTGCCCTTGCGGGTCTTGTCCAGCTGGTCAAAGCCGTCGGCCTTGATGGACTGGCCCAGAGCGGAGATCACCGTGTCAACAGCCAGGGTCTCGAACTTGCCCTCCACGGGGACGGGGGAGCGGCGGCCGGAGGCGTCGGGCTCGCCCAGCTCCATCACCTGGAGGCGGATGGCGGTGACCTTGCCGTCCTCCCCCGTGATCTCGGCGGGGTTGGTGAGGAACTTGAAGGTTACGCCCTCCTCAATGGCCTCGTCGATCTCCATCTCTTCGGCGGGCATCTCCGCCCGGGTGCGGCGGTAGATGACGTACACGTTTTCCGCCCCCAGACGCACGGCGGTGCGGCAGGCATCCATGGCGGTGTTGCCGCCGCCCACCACGGCTACGCTGCGGCCGATCTCGGGCTTGCTGCCCAGAGCCACCTGGCCCAGGAAGTCGATGCCGCCCCAAACGCCCTTCAGGTCGCTGCCGGGGCAGGACAGCTTCATGCTGGTCCACGCGCCGATGGCCACCACCACCGCGTCGTGCTTTGCCTTCAGCTGCTCCAGGGTGACGTCCCTGCCGATGCGGATATCGTTCTTCATTTCCACACCCAGGGCGGCGATCTGCGCGATCTCGTCGTCCACGATGGCCTTGGGCAGGCGGTACTCGGGGATGCCGTAGCGCAGCATACCGCCCATCTTGGGCATGGCGTCATACACCGTGACCTTGTGGCCCTTCCGGGCCAGAAAGTAGGCGCTGGTCAGTCCGCCGGGGCCGCCGCCGATGACGGCCACGGTCTTGCCGGTGGCGGGAGCCACCTCGGGCACGTACTGGTGCTCCGCCTTCCGGTCGTGGTCGGCGGCGTAAGCCTTCAGGTTGCAGATGGCAATGGGCTGCTCCACATACTGGCGGCGGCAGGCCTTCTCGCAGGGGTGGGGGCACACCCGGCCGATGCTGCTGGGCAGGGGGATCTTCTCCTTGATGAGGCGGGTGGCCTCATACTCGTTGCCCAGGGCGATCTGCTTCACATAGCCCTGACAGTCGGTGCCGGCGGGGCAGTTCAGGGAACAGGGGCCCACGCAGTCGCCGCTGTGGTCGCTCATCAGCAGCTCCAGGGCGATCTTGCGGGCCTGATCCACCCGCTGACTGTGGGTGTGGACCACCATGCCGTCGGTGGCTACGGTGGCGCAGGAGCGCAGCAGCTTGCCCACGCCCTCGGCCTGCACCACGCACATGCCGCAGGCACCGTAGATCTTCAGCTCCGGATTGTCGCACAGGTGGGGAATCTCGATTCCGTTGTCCAGCGCGATCTGCAAAACAGTCTGTCCGGCGGGGGCGGTCAGCTCCCGGCCGTCAATCGTAATCTTGATCATTTCCATGTTCCGTACCCCCTTAACCCACGTTGATCGCGCCGAACTTACAGGTGGCCAGACACTGGCCGCACCGGATGCACTTGGCGGGATCAATGGTGTGTGTCTGCTTCACTTGGCCGGTGATGGCCCCTGCGGGACACTTCCGGGCGCAGGCGGTACAGCCTTTGCACTTGGCGGGATCAATGGAGTACTGCAGCAGAGCGGCGCACTCCTTGGCGGGACACTTCTTGTCGTTGATGTGGGCCTCATACTCATCCCGGAAGTAGCGGATGGTGGTCTGCACGGGGTTGGGGGCCGTCTGACCCAGGCCGCACAGGGCGCCGTCCTTCACCGCGGCGCAAAGCTCCTCCAGCAGCTCGACATCGCCGGGCTGACCCTCGCCCTCGGTGATGCGGATGAGGATGTCCAGCATACGGCGGGTACCCAGACGGCAGTGGACGCACTTGCCGCAGGACTCACGGGTGGTGAACTCCAGGAAGAACCGGGCCATGCCCACCATACAGGTGGACTCGTCCATGACGACCATGCCGCCGGAG
>CAJMQD010000086.1 GCA_905215425.1 uncultured bacterium | reverse complement strand
CCAACTATCCTTCCCTCCGAATCCTTTGGCCGGAAGGACTTTTTCGACAGCCTGAGCTTTTGCTTCTGTTATCCCATCACATGGTTGTTGGTCAGGGCCTCCAGAATATCGTACCGCTCCATGGGGAAGGTCTTTTTCATGGCCAGTGCCTCCTCCATGTCCAGATCCACAATATGTCCGTCCCGTATGGCGATCACCCGGTTGCCCCGGCCTTCCATCAGGGACATCGCCGCCTCATAGCCCATGCGGCTGGCGGTCTCCCGGTCCCGGGCGGTGGGGGAGCCGCCCCGCTGAATGTGACCCAGCACGGTGACTCTGGGCTCAATTCCCAGGTCGCTGTGGATCTTGGCCGCGATGTCATAGGCGCTGCCTGCGCCCTCGGCCACCACCACCATGTAGTGGGTGGCTCCGGCCAGACGGGCCCGGCGGATGTTCTCCGCCACATCCTGCTCGAAGTCCACCGGCCGCTCGGGAATCAGCACTGCGGTAGCGCCCACAGAGATGCCCACATACAGAGCCAGATGCCCGGCCTCACGACCCATGACCTCTACCACGGAGCACCGCTCATGGGACTGCATGGTGTCCCGCAGGCGGTCGATACACTCCACCGCCGTATTGCAGGCGGTATCGAAGCCAATGGTGTAGTGGGAGCAGCCGATGTCGTTATCGATGGTGCCGGGGATGCCCACCACCTGAAGGTGGATCCCCTCCTTCTCCGCCTGGCGGGACAGAGCCAGCGCCCCCCGGAAGGTACCGTCGCCGCCTATCGCCACAATACCCTCCAGCCCCAGCAGCTTGCAGGTATTCAGCGCCTTGTCCCGGCCCTCCGGCGTCTTGAACTCCTCGCTGCGGGCCGTATACAGAATGGTACCGCCCTTGTTGATGATGTTGCTGACGCTGCTGCCGTTCATCACCTCAAAATCGTTGTTGATCAGGCCGTTCCAGCCCCGGCGGATGCCTACGCACTCCACATTTTCGCCCACCGCAGTGCGCACCACAGCCCGCACCGCCGCATTCATGCCGGGGGCGTCGCCGCCGCTGGTCAGAACACCGATCCTTCTCACCACAGGTTCCATTATTGGGTACCTCCTTCTTACTTTCGGGACTTGTCATGGGATTTTTTCTATTATGTCACCGGCCCGCGTCCCCTGTCAAGCGGCATATGGCCGCCCCTGCCCAAGGGTGGGAGCTTATTCCGCCGGGTCCAAGCCCATGTTCCGGCGGTATTTTGCCTCCGCCGCCTTATAGAAACAGTCCAGTTTTCCGATATATCCCTTTTTCCAGGGCTTGTTTCGTCCGCAGTAGTGGATAATAGCGGAGTTTTCCTTTACAAAGTCCAGATCCATCCGGTCGCCGGCCTGGCGGTGGAAGGCAAACAGCCGCTCCGTCATGTTATAGCGCCATGCGTCCAGCGGAATGATCCGCTCTCCGTACAGTCCGCTGATGATATCCTGGTCCGGCAGAATCAGACGGTTCTTGTGCTCTGCAATATAGTCGAATACCTGGGCATAGTCCTGTTCCTGCCGCAGCTGCTCCAGATTCATCAGCATCACTCCGGAGTTGATATAGGGGCTGTCCTCGTCCATATCCAGGCGCAGCTCATTTACCAGGTGCAGCACATTCCCGATGTGGGACGCCGCGGCAAACAGCTCCGTCCCCATGGGGAGATCGTAAAGGTGCCGGATGCTGTGGTTGACCACCAAGTCCGGGTCCAGATACAGCACACGGTCCAGCTCCTGGGGCAGATATTTCGCTGCAAAGATCCGGTAATAGATCTCCAGAGGATAGCGGTCAGTAGTAGGCGCGCCCTCCAGCTGCTCCTCCCGTATAGTGATGGGGCAAAGCTCACCCCGCCCCGCCAATACCCGCCGGGTAAGGGCCAGTTTTTCTTCCCCTATGCCCCGACTGAGCAGAAAGACCCGGAAACAGCCCTCCGGCTCGCTGTCCAGCAGCGAGGTCAGCATCACATTCAGCTGATATAAATAGTTGCAGTCCAGCGTCACCAGCAGATTGATCTCTTTTTGTTCCGCGCTCATATGGCCTCCTTGCAGTTTGCGGAAGCTTCCCCGCAATTTCTCCTTATTATAGCGCAGTCCGGTCAGAGAAAGTATATCTATTTTGTTAAGATTTCTTTCCCTCCTTCTTTTTCCTGCACAGCATCCGTTCTTAGATTTCACTTTGCTTGCTCCCCTCCGCAAAATGTCAAAAATCCGGCTGCATCCAAAAAATTTTATATCAATAATCCCCATTGACTTTACCCGGCTAAAAATGTATAAATAAACCAATAAAAAGTAACGCGCACAAATGTGATGATCGGGAAAGGGATTGGCCACGGTCCTAAGAGAGCTGCCGGGTGGTGCAAGGCAGTGGAGCGTTCCAGTCCGAGTCACCCGGGAGCAGTCCGCAGAACGGGCTTTCGCCCCAGTATACGGTTCCGGTTCCTCCCGTTACAGAGGGTCGTGTCTCCCCCTCGGGGTGCACGGACGAGCGGCCGCCATCGGCGGCAATGAGAGTGGTACCACGGAAGTTTATGCTTTCGCCTCTCCTGTTTTGGCAGGATTGCGCGGAGGCTTTTTATTTTATCAATCTCTGCTTCCGCAGGTTAGGAGGACACAATTATGAACATCCGTTTTGAAAAAGCCACATCTCTGAAAGCAAAGCCCGACATCGACAAAGTCACTTTCGGCTCCGTCTACTCCGACTATATGTTCGTCATGAACTACAACGTGGACAAGGGCTGGTATGATCCCCGCATCGTCCCCTTCCGGAACATCAGCCTCAGCCCCGCCTCCATCGTGCTGAACTACGCCCTGGAGATCTTCGAGGGCCTGAAGGCCTATCGCACCGATGACGGCAAGATCCAGATGTTCCGCGTGGACGAAAACGGCAAGCGGTTTGAAAACTCCGCCGCCCGTATGGCTCTGCCGGTCCTGCCCTATGCCGACTTCGTCGAAGCCGTAGAGGCTCTGGCCAAGGTAGAGAAGGACTGGGTGCCCACCAAGCCCAACACCTCTCTGTACTTCCGCCCCGTGATGATCGCCACCAATCCCGATCTGTCCCTCCACGGCTGCACCGACGTGCTGTTCTACATCTTCTGCTCCCCCGTGGGCAGCTACTACGCCGGTGGTCTGAAGTGCAACTCCATCCTGGTGGAGGACGAGGATGTCCGCGCCGTGCGCGGCGGCACCGGCTTTGCCAAGTGCGGCGGCAACTACGCCTGCGCCCAGCGGGCTGCCAACCGGGCCATCGCCAAGAACTACAACGACGTTCTGTGGCTGGACGGCGTGGAGCGCCGCTATGTGGAAGAAGTGGGCGGCATGAACATCATGTTCAAGGTGGGCAACACCATCATGACCCCCGCCCTGCTGGGCAGCGTTCTGCCCGGTGTCACCCGTAAGTCCATCATCCAGCTGCTGAAGGAGGAGGGCTACGAGGTCCAGGAGAAGAAGATCGACATCGACGAGGTGGCCAAGCTGCTGGAGGAAGGCAAAATCGACGAGGTCTGGGGCTGCGGCACCGCCGCCGTCATCTCCCCCGTGGGCAAGCTGTGCATCCACGGTAAAGACTATACCATCAACAACTACGAGGTCGGCCCTATGGCTCACCACCTGTATGATACCCTCACCGGCATCCAGTGGGGCCGGGTGGCCGATACCCACAACTGGGTCTTCCCCATCGACTGATTCCTTCCATATCCAAGCACGAACGCCCCCGCCGAATCGGCGGGGGCGTTTTTTTGTCCCAGAATTGCTTTTCCATGGGTGTCCGATATGCAAATGTATCCTCCTTCAATTCTTTGTTAAGTTGTCAAAAACTTATTGTTGGATTTTTCCTGGATTTTATATTAACATGCTCCTCAAAGAGAAAGTCCTTTAAAAAGTTACAAATTTTTAACGTTTTCTTTATTTTGACACATTTTTAACAGCTTATTGTTCGGAATTAACGTTTTTTGAACACCCCGTTTTTCTGAGAAAAACGGGACTTCTTCCAAACGAACAGCAGCGAAAAAACCGCTGTTCCCACAGGGACAATGACGTCTGACGTTCCTGAACTTGCGCATGTTCCAATGAAAAAATTGGTAAAAGAAAAGGAGAAAGAAACATGAGAAAAGCATTTGCCCGCACTCTGGCTCTGGTCATGACCATGGCCGTGGTGCTCACCGGCTGCAGCAGCAGCGGTGACAAGTCCAGCACCAACACCTCCGCCAGCGGCTCCGGCTCCGCCACCGACTGGCCCAAGGAGACCGTCACCATGGTGGTGCCTTACTCCGCCGGCGGCGACACCGATACTTACTGCCGTCAGATGTGCAAGCTGCTGGGCGAGAAGCTGGGCGTCAACTTCGTGGTGGTGAACACCACCGGCGGCTCCGGCGTGGTGGCCTCTTCCAGCGTGCTCAATGCCAAGAACGACGGCTACACCGCCCTGTTCCACCACACCGGCGTTATGATGACCCAGGAGGCTGCCGGCAGCAACGAGTTCTCCTTCCTGAACGACTTCGAGGTGGTGGGCACCATCGCCCGCGATGATACCTATGCCCTGATCGTCCGGTCTGACGACACCCGCTTCTCCAACCTGGAGGAGATGATCACCTGGGCTAAGGCCAATCCCGGTCAGCTGCGCTTCTCCGTCACCTACTACGGTGCCACCCACGCCGTGGCCGCAGCCATGGAGCGCACCATGGGCATTGAAATGAACCAGATCGACGTGGGCTCCTCCACCGCCGACCGCCTGACCGCCTTTATGGCCAACCAGTGCGATGTGCTGGTGGTCAACTACATGAACATCGCTGACTACGTGGAGAACGGCGACTTTACGGTGCTGGGCATCTGCGCCGACGAGCGCGTCCCTGGCCTGGAGGATATCCCCACCCTGAAGGAGCAGGGCTATGACGTGGTCCAGCCCAAGCTGTACGAGGTCCGTATGCCCAAGGGCACCGACCAGGCCATCGTGGACAAGCTGTCCGCCGCCATGGCTGAGATCGCTGAGGATCCCTCCTTCCAGGAGACTCTGTCCACCTATTACGCTCAGGCTTACTACCGCAACGGCGCTGACACCATCTCCGGCGACACCGAGCTGGTGAACGAGCTGAAGGATTTCTTCGCGGAATCCTGAGCTCCGGCTGTTTCAAGCTGACCTGTGTGGCTGAGTGGGGTGCTGCACAGCCGCGCAGTTAAAAATGTGAGGAAAGGGAATTTCATTTATGTCAAACAAGGAAAAGAATCTGGTCGTTTCCTTGGTGTTCATGGCCTTCGGCATCTTCCTGTTCGTGGAATCCATGGGCATCAAGCACATGATGAAAAACGACGTGGGCTCCGCCTTCTTCCCGAAGGTAGTGGCCGTGGCCATCACCGGCGTATCTGTGATCCGCCTGATCATGACCCTGCGTGAGCCTGC
>CAJMQD010000085.1 GCA_905215425.1 uncultured bacterium | reverse complement strand
AGGTGCGGCGCAAGCCCTACTCCGTGGTGCTGTTTGACGAGATCGAGAAGGCCCACCCCGATGTGCTGAATATCCTGCTTCAGATTCTGGACGATGGCCGCATCACCGACAGCCAGGGCCGGGTGGTAAACTTTGAAAACACCGTCGTTGTGATGACCTCTAACGCCGGCAGCGGCGTTAAAACGGGCAGTGTGGGCTTCGACCGCACCGACGACCAGCAGGGCCGTGACCGGGCCATGAAGGCTCTTCAGGAGTTCCTGCGCCCCGAATTCCTCAATCGGGTGGACGAAGTGGTCTACTTCAACCAGCTCACCCAGGAGGATTTCAAGAAAATTGCCGGCCTCATGCTGGAGGAGCTGCGCGGCAGCTTGGCCGAGCGGGATATCGCCCTCTCCTGGGACGACTCCCTGCTGGACTATCTGGTGAAAAAATCCTACTCCGCCGCCTACGGCGCCCGGAATCTCCGCCGCCAGATTCAGAAAGATCTGGAGGACGCCATCGCCGGCCGCATCATCGACAACTGGCAGCACCCCATTACCCAGATCCGTGCCTGTGCCAACGGCGAAGCCCTGGAGCTGTTGACGCTGTAACAGCTAAGCAAAAATCTCCCTGCCCCGAATTGGGGCAGGGAGATTTTTTATCCCTCAGCAAAGCTGATCACTCCGACAGGCGGGCCCGCAAACCGGAATACCGCCGGGTCTGTCGGTTGTTGCCGATCATGCCGGCCACCACGCCGTCGTCCCCTACAATGATCAGCAGCTCCCGGGCCCGGGTAATGGCCGTATACAGCACCCCTCGCGTCATAAGCATGGGGGCGCCATCCAAGGCCGCCAGGATCACCGCCCGATATTCGCTCCCCTGGGCCTTATGTACCGTGACGGCAAAGGCGGGTTCCAGCTCATTGAGCATATCGGGGGCATACTCCACCACCTTGCCTTCGAAGTCTACGGTAATGCAGTCCCCGTCAATGGCCCGGATGACCCCGATGTCTCCGTTGAACATCCCCATCCCGGCGTTGCTGGTGCCCTGCTCTCTCCACAGAATGTCGTAGTTGTTCTTTACCTGCATCACCCGGTCACCCGCCCGGAAGATCCAGTCGCCGAAGCGCCGCTCCCCTTTCCCTTCCGCCGGAGGGTTCAGGGCGGCCTGGAGGGCCTGATTCAGATTGGCCGTTCCGGTGCCCCGCCTTCTGGTGGGGGACAGCACCTGGATCTGTTCGGCCGGGATGCCCATGCGCTCGGGCAGACGGCGGCGGCACAGATCCACGATGGTGTCCACCGCTATCTGGCTGTCCCGGCGCGCCAGAAAGAAAAAGTCGCTGTCGTTGGCCCGCAGGTCGGGCAGTTCCCCCCGGTTCACTGTGTGGGCGTTCCGGATGATGGCGCTCTGGGCCGCCTGACGGAACACCTCCGTCAGCCGCACCGTGGACACTGCCCCGCTGCGGATCAGGTCGGCAAACAGACATCCGGGGCCCACCGAGGGCAGCTGATCCGGGTCCCCCACCAGCACCAGCCGGCACTCCGGCCGCAGGGCGTCCATGAGGGCCGCCATCAGGGGCAGATCCACCATGGAGGTCTCGTCCACGATCACCGCATCCACAGGCAACGGGTCGTCCCGGTCGTGGGTAAACACCTGCTGTCCGCTCTGGGGATCGAATCCCGTCTCCAGCAGGCGGTGGATGGTGGACGCCTCCGCCCCGCACAGCTCGCTCAAGCGTTTGGCCGCTCGCCCCGTAGGGGCAGCCAAGGCTGTCTCCAGCCCCATGGTATCGAACAGGGCCAGCACCCCCCGCAGAGAGGTGGTCTTGCCTGTACCCGGTCCGCCGGTGAGCAGCATCATCTGGTTCCGGGCGGCCAGTTCCACCGCCTGCCGCTGCTGGGGAGCGTAGCGGATACCCTGCTGCCGCTGGATACGGTCGATCACATCGTTCAGCCGCTCCGGGGGCAGCAGGTCACTGTCCTGCATCTCCCGCACCCGCTGGGTCACCAGCAGCTCCGCCTCGTACAAATCAGGCAGATAGACCGCGTCCTCCCCCGCCACCCGGTCCTCCGCCACCTGCCCTTTCAGAGACAGGCGCTCCAAGGCCTCCTCCAGCTCCTCCGTCGGGATGTCCAGAAGCTGTCCCGAGGCGGCCAGCAGCTTCCCCCGGGGCAGGAAGGTGTGTCCGTTATTCAAATTGTGCGTCAGCTCGAAGATCAACCCCGCCTCCAGGCGCAGGGGATCGTCCCCTGCCAAGCCCAGATCCAGGGCCAGTTGGTCAGCCAGGGAGAACTCTACCCCAAAGCCCTCTCCCACCAACAGATAGGGGTCATTTTTCAGGGCCTCCAGCGCCGCGCCGCCGTAGCTGCGGTACAGGGGAGCGGCCAGCTCCATGGGCAGATTGTGCTGTCCGAGAAATTCCACCAGCAGACGCATCCCCATCTGCTGTTGAAAACTGGCGCTGATGGACATGGCCCGTTTAGGACTGATGCCCCGAATCTTGGTCAGTTCCTCCGGGTGTTCCCCGATGATCGTGAGGGCGTCCTCCCCGAATTCCTCGATGAGGGCCCGGGCGGTGGCCTTGCCCACCCCCTTCACGGCCCCGGAGGCCAGGTAATGAAAGACCTCTTTCAGCCCCTGGGGCAGACGGCGCTCCACGATCTCCGCCTTGAACTGCCGCCCATAGGTGGGGTGGCGCACCCAGCTGCCCCGAATGGACAAATACTCCCCCGGCGACACTCCGGGCATAGATCCAACCACCGTCAGTTCTTCTTCCCCCAAATCCAATCGGAGAATGGTGTAGCCGTTTTCCTCGTTCTGATAAATCAAAGAGGAGACTGTCCCCTCGATCAGCTGCAATTCTCTGCTTTCTGTCATAGGGCGTCTCCTCTCTGTCTTTTCACTTTAATTCCGCCGCCGGGTAGCGCTGACTCAATTTCTCCGCCAGCGTCAGACCGGTGTCAGTTAAATCTTCCGTTTCAATCACAATACCGCTCCGCAACAGACCCATTCCTCTCAGCCAGTACAGGGCCCGCAGGGTCTGTTCCAGTTCCTCCCCGTCCCCCCGGCCGGAGATCACCACCTGTACATTCCGCCCGGGCACCGGACGCAGCAGACGCCCCGCCTGCCACCACAGCAGAACCGCCAGTCCGGCCGCGGCCATCGCAGTTCCAAACAACTCCCAAAACGCTCCCATTGGGCACACCTCCGGGGCATTCTATGCGGAAAGGGGCCGTTCTGCCCCTTCCCCTCAAATCATTCCGGAAAACAGATTGATCCCCACATGGGTCAGCAGCAGCATGATACACCCGGCGGTAAGTACGCCCAGAATCACGGCGGGCAGAGCCTTCCGCAGGCGCATTTCAAGAAAGGCTGCGGCCAGCGCACCCGTCCATGCCCCGGTGCCCGGCAGGGGGATGGCCACGAACAGCCACAGACCCAGATACTGATACCGGGTGACCTTCTCTCCCTTTAGATGGGCCTTGCGCTCCAGCTGGTCCACCATACCGTTCAGCCGTGGGATGCGCCGCCGCATCCACTGGAAGATCCGGCGGATATACACGATAATGAAAGGGGCGGGGATGATGTTGCCCGCCACCGCCGCAGGGAAGGCCAGATAGTAGGGCAGGCCCAGGGCCACCCCGAAGGGCAGCCCGCCCCGCAATTCAATAATGGGCACCATGGACACCAGCATGGTGAAGACGCATTTGCCCACGGTGGTGTCGGTCAGCCACTGAAAAATTTCCATATATGCTCCTTCGGCGTGATAAATTTTGGGTGGGGAAACGATTTCCAAAGGTCCCCTTTGGCAAGGGGGCTTTGGAAGGCAAGGGCCCTGCCCTTGCCGTTTGTGATATGCAGCCCGATGAGGGCATCGGGCCCTACGGCGTCCTCGCGGCCTTGGCTCCCTCTGACGAAGGAGCTTAGACGGGTGGATGATATCCGCCCCTACGTTGTCCTCGCAAGGCGTTTACCTTTGTGGGGATCCCCTTCGGTTCGTTGCCCGCATCATGTAGGGCCCGGTGCCCTCACCGGGCCGTGCATGGCGTGCCAAGGTCGTCACGCCCTACAAAAAAACGCGATACGTTCCCTATACTCGGGGGCCACAGGGGGCTCCGCCCTTGCCTTTTGTGATATACAGCATCTTCTCGCCTTGGCTCCCTCTGACGAGGGAGCTTACACGGGCGGATGATGTTCGCCCCCTACGTCATCCTCGCAAGGCGTTTACCTTTGTGGGGATCCCCTTCGGTTCGTTGCCCGCATCATGTAGGGCCCGCGCTCCCGCCGAACTGCCCCCGCCGGGGGCGTGGGGGCTGCGCCCCCACACATCTAAAAAGGGCGGGAGGGAGGGCTTTTAATTATCAAAGCATTTTCTTCAGATACTGTCCCGTATAGGACTTCTCGCAGGCGGCCACCTCCTCCGGCGTGCCGCTGCACACAATGGTGCCGCCACCGTCGCCCCCCTCGGGGCCCAGGTCGATGAGATAGTCCGCCGTTTTGATCACATCCAGGTTGTGCTCGATGACCAGCACGGTGTTGCCCAGCTCCACCAGCTTCTGCAGCACCTCGATCAACCGGCGCACATCGTCGGCATGGAGGCCTGTGGTGGGCTCATCCAGAATATAGATGGTGCGGCCGGTAGAGCGCTTGGACAGCTCGGTGGCCAGCTTCACCCGCTGGGCCTCGCCGCCGGACAGCTCGGTGGAGGGCTGTCCCAGCTTTACATAACCCAGGCCCACCTGCTGCAGGGTGAACAGGCGGTTGTAGATCTTGGGCAGATTCTCAAAGAAGGGCAGGGCCTCATCCACGGTCATCTCCAACACCTCGTAGATGTTCTTGCCCTTATAGCGCACCTCCAGCGTCTCCCGGTTGTACCGGCGGCCCTTACACACCTCGCAGGGCACATAGATATCGGGCAGGAAGTGCATCTCGATCTTGATCAGGCCGTCCCCCTGGCAGGCCTCGCACCGGCCGCCCCGGGTATTGAAGGAGAAACGCCCCGGTCCGTAGCCCCGGCTCTTGGCGTCAGGGGTGGAGGCAAACAGCTCCCGAATGTCGCTGAACAGGTTGGTGTAGGTGGCGGGATTGGACCGGGGGGTGCGGCCGATGGGGCTCTGGTCGATGTTGATGACCTTGTCCAGCCACTCCTCCCCCTCGATGCGGTCGTGCCGGCCCGCCCGGGCCTTGGTGCGGTTCAGGTCGGCCCCCAGCTTCTTATAGATGATCTCGTTCACCAGAGAGGACTTGCCGCTGCCGGACACGCCGGTGACGCAGGTAAAAGTGCCCAGGGGGATGGCGGCGTCCACATGCTTCAGATTGTGCTCCGCCGCGCCGTATACCTTCAGCCAGTGGCCGTTCCCCTTCCGCCGCTCCGTGGGGACGGCGATCTTCTTCCGCCCGGACAGGTAGTCGCCGGTGATG
>CAJMQD010000084.1 GCA_905215425.1 uncultured bacterium | reverse complement strand
TCCAGGGCCATGGCCCCGGCTTCTGGGCTGCTGTGGGTTTGGGCGTCACCTTTTTGACGGTGGGCGGTCTGGCGGCGCTGGACTTTGACCGGGCCTTTGCCCTGTTCCACGCCCTGTTTTTCCCGGGAAAAACCAACTGGCTGTTCGACTGGCACACCGACCCCATCATTCTGTTTATGCCGGAGAAGTTTTTCCGCAACTGCGCCCTTTTGATCTTAATACTGCTGCTGCTCTGGTGCGGCGTGCTCATCGCCGCGGACTTGGCGGCGGGGCGGTACCGCAGGGCACATGGCGGGGATAGCGGCACAGAAAGCCCAGGAAAGACGCGCTGTCAGGCGTGCTTTCCCTTGTCAACCGATGGTAAGGATAGTAAAAAATAAATAGAAAAAGAGAGAAAGGATAGAAGCTATGGCGTCATATTCTGCGGCGAGCAACAAGCGCGGCGGCGCGATCCTGACCGGTTCGCCCCTGCCCACCATGTTGATTTTTGCCTTCCCGATCATTCTGGGCAATATCTTTCAGCAGCTGTATAACATTGTGGACGCCGTGGTGGTGGGCAAGTTCCTGGGGAATCTGCCCCTGTCCGGAATCAGTGTGGCAGCCCCCATGATGGATATTGTGAATGCCCTGATCATCGGCGCCACCATCGGTGTGGGGGTGCTGACCGCCCAGCTGTGCGGGGCGGAGGACTGGAAGCGGCTGAAGGTGGTCCACTCCACGGCCCTGATCGGCGGTGCGGTGCTGGTGCTGGTCATCTCCGGAGTATGTATTCTGTTTGGTGAGTCCATTCTGCGCGCTCAGGGGACGGAGGAGGCTGTCTGCCGGGAAGCGATGAAGTATCTGCGCATCATTTTCGGGGGCATGATCTTCTGCTTTCTGTACAATTACTACGGGACTATGCTGCGCAGCTATGGCAATTCCCGGATGCCCTTTGTGATCCTGTTGGTGTCCTCCACCCTTCATGCGGCGCTGGATGTGCTGCTGGTGGGCGTGCTGAAAATGGGAATTCAGGGCGTGGCTGTGTCTACGGTGATCTGTCAGATGTTCTCCGCCTGCTGGTGTATGTGCTATGTTCATCGCAGATGCCCCGCCCTGGCGCTGGAGCACAGCGAGCTGATTTTCCGTCCCGCAGTGGGAAAAACGGTTGTAAGCTTTGCCTGGGCGGCCGCCATCCAGCAGGCGGTGATCTATATTGGCCGATTTTTGGTGCAGGGGATGCTCAGCCAGCTGGGCACCAATACGGTTACCGGCTACAACATGGGGATGCGGACGGAATCCTTCCTTCTGTGTCTGGGGCAGGGCCTGTCCGCCGGTGTATTGGTGTGCCTGTCCCAGAACATCGGACATGGAAACTACCGGCGCGTGCTGCGCTTCTATCGTCTGGGGGCGATTTCGGAGTTTTTGCTGGCGCTGACCCTGGGATGTATCTGCATGGGCTTTGCAGAAAACCTGATTGGACTGTTTTCTGATCATGCGGAGGTAATTGCAGCCGGAAGCTTGTATATCCGCAGCATGGCATTTTTCTATATCTTAGGTTTTTCGGGAGAGATCATTCAATGCTTCTTCCGGGGGCTGGGGCGGCTGCGCCTGACCATGCTGGCCTCTCTGGGCCAGGTGGTGCTGCGGGTGATTCTGTCCTGGCTGCTGATCCCCCGGCTGGGGATCCCGGGCATCTGTGCAGCGGTGGTCAGCGGCTGGTTCCTCCTGGTGGTGCTGGAGGGCAGTTACAGCATCCATGTGGCCCGGCAGCTGAAAAAACAGGCCGCCGCCAATTGATAAGTATATGTCTAAATAAAGCTGCCCGGCGGAGAGTCCTCTCCGCCGGGCAGCTTTTATTCTTGCTTGGTGGGGACGGCAAACGGTGCGGCCAGTTCCTTATAGAAGTCCAGGGTGCGGAAGCCCCGCTCCAGCTGGGTCAGCAGATAGGCCTCGGCTGCGCCGGACAGCTGCTCCAGTCCGCCGGGGGACAGACGGAAGGAGAACAGCCGCTTGGGGTCGCCGTAGGTGATATGCCGCAGGGCGGCCAGACAGTCGGGGGACAAGGGCAGGGAGATCCCATCCCCCACCTGGTCCCGGCAGGCGGCACAGTGGAGCACCCCCTCCCGCAGGTGAAAGCGGGCGTCGGCGGGCTCTTCCTGGACGCAGATGGCGCAGGCATCCAGCAGAGGCTCATATCCGGCCAGACACATGGCCTTCCACTCGAAGGCCGCCTTGACCAGGGCGGGGGGGCAAGACATCCGGTCCAGGGCGTGCAGGCTGTTCAGCGTCAGAGACAGCAGCTCCGGACTGGGCAGCTCCTCCACAGACAGCAGCTCGGCCACCTCGGCAAAGTAACAGCCCAGAGCAAACTTTTCCAGATCGGTGCGCATCCCACGGAACTCCCGCAGGGCGGAGCACTCCTTTACCGTCCAGCGCCCCTGGTATTGAAACAGGACGAATTCCGACCAGCACAGCAGCTGACACCCCGCGGACAGAGGGCTGTTTTTCTTTCGGCAGCCCCGGGCGGAGACGGTCACCTTGCCCATGTCCTGGGTCAGCAGAGTCAGAATACGGTCGGACTCTTTATAGTCCACGCCCCGGAGCACCAGGGCCTTGGTGGTGCAGTGCATAAGCGGCTCCTTACGTCAGCGCTCCCCGCCTGCGCAGGGCCGGGGAGCGCCGATTTGACAGAATGATTTAATCCTCGTTATGGAAACCGAAATTCTGGATGGCCGCCGGGTTGTCCCGCCAGTTTTCCTTCACCTTCCCCCAGGTCTGCAAAAATACCTTGGTGCCCATAAACTTTTCCATGTCCAGCCGGGCTTGGGTGGATACTTTCTTCAGCATAGAGCCGCCTTTGCCGATGATGATGCCCTTGTGGCTGGCCTTCTCGCAGTAGATGGTGGCGTCAACTTCAATCACCTCGTCCTCCCGCTCGGAGAATTTGGTGATTTCTACGGCCGTACCGTGGGGGATCTCTTTGTCCAGGCAGAGCAGCAGCTTTTCCCGGACGATCTCGGCCATCATCTGCCGCTCGGGCTGGTCGGAGATCATGCCCTCAGGGAACAGGCGGGGACCTTCGGGCAGGAACTGCTCCAGCTCGTCCAGCAATTCCTCCAGCCCCTCCTGCTTCTTGGCGGAGATGGGGACGATGGCTTGAAAGTCGTGGGCCTGACTGTACAGCTGGATGACCTCCAGCAGAGTCTCCTTCTTCTCCAGGGCGTCTACCTTGTTAATGGCGAGAATGGCAGGACAGCCCAGCAGCTTCAGCCGGTGGATCAGCTGCAGCTCCGGCTGACCGATGTTGGGGATGGGCTCCACGATCAGCACCACGGCGTCCACGTCGGACACGGACTCCCGGACTACGTTGACCATGTAGTCCCCCAGGCGGGTGCGGGGCTTGTGCAGACCGGGGGTGTCCACAAAGACGAACTGGCTGTTGCCCCGGTCCAGAATGGCGGAGATACGGGTGCGGGTGGTCTGGGGCTTGTTGGTGACGATGGTCACCTTTTCCCTCACCAGAGCGTTGGTGAGGGTGGACTTGCCCACATTGGGCCGTCCGCAGATGGTGATGATACCGGAGCGGGTAATAGTTGACATAACAGGTGATCCTCAGCTTTCTGCCCCTGAGCTTTTGGGGCGTATAATAAAACAGTATAGCATAGAGAAGGGAAAAAACCAATGGAAAAATAAATGTCCGCCCCAAAGGCGGACAAAACGGCCGGAGAGCCGGAATTTTTGGTCTGCCGCCGGGAACGATACCCTGCCGCGGCAGTAAAAGGGGAGAAAGAGGAGATGTTTGGTTGGTGTGCCGGCCGGGGGAGCGGTCAGCACTTGGTGGATCCTTGATCCGTGTACAGGATACCACAGGACCGGGGGAGAGTTTTCTAGAAACAGAGAACGTTCCATGAACTTTTTGTAAATCCCCCCGGACAGGAAAGGAGCCCGCTGCAAAGCGGGCTCCTGAGACGGTCAAAAAAGTAGTGAAACGTTGAGATACGGGAAGGAAGATAGTTACGAAAGAAACCCAGGAGGGGTGTCTTTCGTTTTTAAGCATAAGATTTTGAAACTTTTTAAAGTTCCAAAATCTTCTTCAGCTTGTCGAAAATACTTTTTCGGCAAGCTGAATGCCGCCGCGCTCTGAATGGAGCGCGGCGGCATTTGTTTGCGGTTATTGCGGAATGTTATCCTTCAACAGGACTTGATCGCTGTGCTGATACTCCTTGGCGTACCGTCCGGGAGAGGTCCCCGTAAGATGTCCGAAGGTGCGGATAAAGTGGGAGTTGTCGGAGAAGCCGGAAAGTTCACCCGCCTGCTGCACGCTGACCCCCTGCTGCAGCAGCTGCCGGGCCATAAGTACCCGGCTGTAAATGATATACTCCATCACGGAGAAGCCAGTGGCCGACTTGAAGATGCGGCACAGGTAGTGCTTGCTGATGAAGAATTCTCCGGCGATCTGATCCAGCTTCAGCGGTTCAGCCAGATGGGCGCGGATATAGTCCAGAATGGGGGCGACCCGCATAAAGTCCTTGTTTTGAATGGCCTCGCCGGTGTTGGAGGCGTGGAGGGTGGGGGCCACCCACAGCAGCAGCTCCAGCAGCGCAATTGTTTGGCGGATGTCGCTGCCGAAAGAGCCGTCGCTCTTGTTGCGCTCCAGGGATTGGAACAACTCTACCAGCTGGGTCATCTGGCTGTTGTCCAAGGGGGCGCAGAGGAAGGAGTTTTCTGACAGCTGGGTAAAATCGGTCTGGGGCGTGGACAGCTCTGCCAGGGCCTTTCGGCCGATGTGCAGCACATAGCGGGCATGAAAACCCGTGGTGATGGTGCGGTGCAGGGTATTTTCGCCGATCAGATACAGTGTGGCCCGGTTCAGGGGATAGATCTGGTCACTGACAAAAATATTGCCCGGACTGACCAGCGGCAGCATCAGTTCGATATAATTGTGAAAGTGCAGGCGGCTCATGTTCCAGGTTTCGTTGTGGTTGAGCTGCAGATGAAATTCCACATTGTTCATAGTGTGTCCTCCACGTTCAAATGACTGCCTGTGAGAGAAAAACAGCGGAAAAAAGCAGCAATATCAGCCTTTTAGCCAGTGTTTGACATATTATATCATGCGAGGGGAAGATATGCAAACTTTTTGCCAATTAAGTCAAAGAAGGTTTGTATATCTTGTGATAAACTCACACTAGATTCATAGCGCAGTTTGGAACCTTGAAAATTTGCGTCACGAATAAGCATAACCCTTAAAAGTTTGCAATGGAGGTTTTTTACATGAACAAAGTGTATTCCCTGCATGACGCGGTGGAAAAGTTTGTTGAAGACGGCGACGTTCTGGCGATCGGCGGCTTCACCACCAACCGCAAGCCTTACGCTACGGTGTCCGAGATCCTGCGTCAGGGCAAGAAGGACTTTATCGTCTACGCCGGCCCCGGCGGCGGCGAGGTCGATATGCTCATCGGCGAGGGC
>CAJMQD010000083.1 GCA_905215425.1 uncultured bacterium | reverse complement strand
AAATGATGCACATTCCGCACAGCACAGTGCTTATATAAAGGATATCTTGACATGTCACAGAATTTATGTTATGAGGAGGAAGATCAATGAAGGTAAACGACCGGTACTGCTCCATGTATTACGAGGACGATTTCGACTACGGCACGGTGCAGATCGACCCCAAAAGAACTGCGCTGCTGATTATTGACGCACAGTATGCCTGCGTAAAGCGCCCCCATATCGAGCAGCCCACTGCGGCGGAAAAGGAGCGCCTTGAGCGCTGGGAGCCCTTCTATCGCACCTATGAGGATGTGGTGATCCCCAATCTGCAGAGCATCATTCGAAGCTGCCGTGACCATCAGATGGAGGTCACCTATGCGAAAATTCAGGGCTTTAAAAAGAGCGGGACGGACCGCTCGCTGGTGCAGAAAATGACCGGCTTCAATGAATTCTTGATGACGGAAGACGATCCGCGGGGGGCGATTATCGAGGAACTGGCCCCTGAGAAGGAGGACATCGTCGTCAACAAGACGACTGACAGCGTGATTACCGGGACCAATATGCGCCTGCTCCTGCACAATATGGGGGTTGATACTGTGATTGTAACCGGTACCATGACCGACCAGTGCGTGTCCGGCACAGTGCGCGATTTGGCTGACGAGAGCTTCCACGTCTGGCTGATTGAGGACGCCTGCCTGGCCGCCACCAAGGAACTGCATGAGAATGAGCTGACGGCGCTGAACAATATTTATTGTCACGTGATCACGACGCAAGAGCTGCTGAAAGCAATCGAGGAAGCAGCGCGCGCATAAGGTTCCGACAACCGGCTGAAGCACCGGAAAAACTGCCTGCACCTGACAGGAATGGATTTTCGAGAGATTTTGTTTTTTGAGACGCAGGTGGGCTGGCGCCCACCAAGGCGAAAAGGGTAAAAAGAGCCGGAAAGACGCGCTGTCAGGCGTGTTTGCCCTTGTCGAGCGATGGTACTGTAATCTTATTGCAAGGAGGTATCCTTTATGTACAGAGTAGATTTGAACAGCGATCTGGGCGAGAGCTTTGGCGCCTATACAATTGGTATGGACGAAGAGGTCATCGCCCACATCTCCTCTGCCAACGTCGCCTGCGGCTATCACGCCGGCGATCCGCTGGTCATGGATAAGACTGTGGCCGCCGCCAAGGCCGCCGGTGTGGCGGTGGGGGCCCATCCCGGTTACCCCGATCTGATGGGATTTGGCCGCCGAAATATGGTGTGCTCCCCCAAAGAGGTCAAGGCCTACATCCAGTATCAGCTGGGCGCCCTTATGGCCTTTACCGCTGCCCACGGGGTGAAGCTGCAGCACTGCAAGCCCCACGGGGCCATGTACAATATGGCCGCCAAGGACATGGAGCTGGCCAAGACCATTGCCGAGGGAATTTACAGCGTAGACAAAGACATCATCCTTCTGGGACTGGCAGGCAGCAAGCTGCTGGAAGCCGGAGAGCAGGCAGGGCTTCGCGTGGCCAGTGAGGTCTTTGCCGACCGGGCTTATCAGGCCGACGGTACTCTGGTGCCCCGGAAGCAGCCGGGCGCGGTGATCCACGACAAGGATGAGGCCATTGCCCGCACCATCCGCATGGTCACCGAGGGCAAGGTAACTGCCATCACCGGGGAGGAGATCTCCATCAAAGCCCACTCCATCTGTGTCCACGGCGACAATCCCTCTGCGGTTGAGTTCGTGAAAAATATTCGGGCCGAGCTCACCGCCAAAGGCATAGAGATCGCTCCCATCGCTCAGCTGATGTAAGTGGGGAGGAAATTCTATGATAGAAGCAAAAATCCGCCTCGCCGGGGATTCTGCGGTCACGGTGGAGCTTGGCAGCGAGATCAGCCCGGCCATCAACAGCCAAATCCGCGCCTTCACCATTGCTTTAAATGAAAGCAAGCTCCCCGGAATTGTGGAGGTGGTGCCCACCTATTGCTCCCTGATGGTCCAATACGACCCCGGCGTGATCGGATACAATGCCCTGGTGAAGAAACTGAAGAGTCTGCTGGGCCAGCTGGATCATATCCAGATCCCCCCCAGCGACGTACTGGAGATCCCTGTCCTCTACGGCGGGGAGGCCGGTCCCGACCTGGAATTTGTGGCGCAGCACAATAATAAGACCCCGGAAGAAGTGATCAAAATTCACACTTCCGCCGAGTATCTGATTTATATGCTGGGCTTTACCCCCGGCTTCACCTATCTGGGCGGCATGGATGAGTCGATTGCCACTCCACGTCTGAAACAGCCCCGAGTGAAGATCCCTGCGGGGTCGGTGGGCATTGCCGGTTCCCAGACCGGCGTGTATCCCATCGACTCTCCGGGCGGCTGGCAGCTCATCGGCCGAACCCCGGTGCGGATGTACGACCCCAACAGAGCAGACCCCATTCTCCCCAAGGCCGGTGAGTACATCAAGTTCTACGCCATCACCCAGGAAGAATTTGACGAGATTGCCAGACAAGAGGCGGCGGGCACCTATGTCTGCAAGTGCCATCCCAGAAAGGAGGAGACACATTGAGCATCACTGTTCTCAATCCGGGTATGCTGACTACCGTCCAGGATATGGGCCGGGTGGGCTATCAGCAGTTCGGCGTGTCTGTGTCTGGCGTTATGGACCCCAGAGCCGCTGCCATTGCCAATATCCTGGTGGGCAACGAAGAGGGAGAGGCGGTGCTGGAATGCACCATGATAGGCCCTCAGCTCCGCTTCGACGCGGCGAATACCATTGCCATTACCGGCGGCGACCTGGGTCCCACCCTGGATGGTGCGCCGATCAAGAATTACAGCGCCGTTGCAGTTCAGGCGGGACAGGTCCTCAGATTTACCGCACCCAAAACCGGCTGCCGGGCTTACATCGCCTTTGCCGGAGGCTTAGAGATCCCCCTGGTTATGGGGAGCCGATCCACCTATCTGAAGGCCAAAATCGGCGGTGTAGAGGGCCGGAAGCTGCAAAAGGGCGATATGATCGCTTTCCGCGCCCCCAAGACCGACCTGAAAAACATGAATGACCGGAGCCTGTATCCGGAGTTTGTACCCCGACCGGTGTATACCGTTCGGGTCGTCCTGGGTCCCCAGGATGACGCCTTCACCGACGAGGGGATCAAGACCTTCCTCAGTGAGGAATACGCGGTCACGCTGGATTTTGACCGCATGGGATGCCGCCTGGAGGGAGCCCCCATCCAGCACAAGGAGACGGCCGACATTATCTCTGACGGTATTGTGTTCGGTTCCGTTCAGGTGCCCTCCGCCGGACAACCCATTATTATGCTGGCTGACCGCCAGACTACGGGCGGCTACACCAAAATCGCCACAGTGATCACGGCCGATTTCCGTATTCTGGGCCAGCTGAAAGCGGGGGACAAGGTCCGCTTTGAGGCGGTATCCATTGCCCACGCCCAGGATGCCCTGCTCACCCAGCGGGCGGCCCTGCGTCTGCTGCACAAGTCCTTCAACCGTTAATCATAGAAAGGAGTAAATAAAAATGGCTTTTGACATCACCCCTTACATCGACATGAAACCCTCTGAGGTCCGTCAGATCATCCGGGAGGGCAAGATCGACTTCCCCACTGCCGGTATGTGCCGGGGCCACGCCCAGGCCAACCTGGTCATCCTGCCTCCGGAGTACGCCGACGATTTTGAGCTGTACACCAAGAAAAATCCTTTCGCCTGCCCTGTGTTGGAGGTTATCAAGGGAACTCCCGAAACCCATGCCATGGGCGAAGGGGGAAACATCTGTACCGATATCCCCCGGTATTGGGTATATGAGAACGGTGTGGTCACCAAGGAGCTTAACGATGTCTCTGAGTACTGGAAGGAAGGCTATGTGGGATTCCTGATCGGCTGCTCCTTCTCCTTTGAGGAGGCCCTGATGGTTGCCGGTATCCCTGTTCGCCACATTGAGATGAAGCGCAATGTGCCCATGTTCAAGACCAATATCCAGACCGAGAAGGCCGGTCCCTTCGAGGGTCCGATGGTGTGCTCCATGCGCCCCATGACCCCGGAGCAGGCCAAGAAGGCTTATGACATCACTGTGAAGATGCCCAATGTCCACGGCGCTCCTGTCCAGATCGGAGATCCGGAGAAGATCGGCGTTATGGATGTGATGAAGCCCAACTACGGCGACCCTGTGGAGATTCGGGAGGGCGAGATTCCCGTGTTCTGGCCCTGCGGCGTTACCCCCCAGGCGGCGGTGGAGAACGCCAAGCCCCCCATCGTCATCACTCACGTCCCCGGCTATATGTTCATTACGGATATTCCCAACGCGAAGCTGAACGACTATTTGGAGCAGCAGAAGAACAAGTAATCATCTCTGCCGCTCTCACCTGCTGAAGCAGGGAAGCTGAACCGGAAAACTCCGTGACGAAAGGATGAAAAACTCGGATCGTCAGGGGAGATCGAAAGGCTGCTTACAAGAAAAAAGGAGCTTGAAACCAAGTGGTTTCAAGCTCCTTTTTTCATTAAAGTTAAAAGAACATGAGCAAAAAGCTGGCAGCCAGGGGGAGAATAGCAACCAGAATCGCTTGGCCCGCGAAGAGGGGGGCCAGCAGGCTGCTGATGACCGCCCCGGTGACAAAAAAAGCGATCAGTCCGAAGTAGACCTTGGCACGGTCCAGGGAACCGGGCTCTTTGTCCGCCAGATGGAAGTACAGAGCTTCGACTCCGCTGCGGAGATTTCCGGTACACATGGTGGTGGCACAGGCGCACCCCCGGAATTTGCGGAAGGTCTGCACCTGCATGGCGCTGATGAAGGCAATCATACAGTTCACCAAGGGGTCCAGCTCCCCCTGGGGGATGATGGTGGCCAACAGAACCACCAGACACTCGGTGAGCACCACAAACTGCCGCCAGTGGAAAAACAGCTTGTCTGAGCGGCGATGAAAGGCCAGAGTAACCAGCAGCCCGGTGGCATAAGAGGAGATGGGCAGCAGGTAGTAGATGACTTTAAGCCAGTGACCCATGGCCAGGTTGACGCCCAGCAGGACCAGGTTGCCGGTTTCGGCAGTGGCGAATACGGCGCCGCGGTTCAAATAGGTGTAAGCGTCCAAAATGCCCCCCGTCAGGGCCAACAGCAGGCCCAGGGGCAGAGCCTCGGACATATGCTTACCTTCATTCATAGAGAAAACCTCCGGAAAAAGGGGCGCCCTGTGTGGGCGCCCCTGCATGAGTCGGGATCAGTCGGCCTTGGGGCCGGCGGCCACCAGGGCCTTGCCTGCGTCGTGGGTGGTAGATTTGGCAAAGTTCTTGACGAAGCGGGCGGCCAGATCCTTGGCCTTGGTCTCCCACTCGGTGGGATCGGCATAGGTATCCCGGGGATCCAGAATCGCGGGATCTACGCCGGGCAGAGCGGTGGGGACCTCGAAATTGAAGTAGGGGATGGTCTTGGTGGGGGCGGACTTAATGTCGCCGTTCAGGATGGCGTCGATGATGCCGCGGGTATCCTTGATGGAGATGCGCTTGCCGG
>CAJMQD010000082.1 GCA_905215425.1 uncultured bacterium | reverse complement strand
AAGCGGGTGGTGCTGGCTGCGGACAGCTCCAAGTTCGGCAAGGTGGCCATGGTGAAGGTGGCCGACCTGTCAGAGCTTGACTGCATCGTCACCGACCGCAATTTGCCCCTCTCCCTCCAGGCGCGGATGTCCAAGCTGGTTCCCGAGTTTTACGCCGTATGATCCCCATACATCTCCGGTAGATACAGATTGTTCTGTGTTTATATACTCCAATCCGCAATCCGATTTTTAAGGAGGAGAACTATGAAAACTCACAAGATCCTTGCGCTCACCCTGGCTCTGGCCCTCGGCCTGTCTCTGGTGTCCTGCGGCAGCAAGACCGACGACGGCAAATCTTCCACCCCCTCCGGCGGCAGTCAGTCCGTCTCCACCAGCCAGTCCGCCGGCAGCGACCTGAAGATCGTCTGCATCCCCAAGCTGATCGGCGTGGCCTGGTTCGACCGGATGATCTCCGGCGGCGAGCGCTGGACCCAGGAGAACGGCGGCACCTTCTATCAGAGCGGCCCCTCTACCGCCGACGCCGCCCTGCAGCTGCAGTCCCTGGAGGACGCCATCACCGAGAAGGCCGACGTGATCGAGGTGGTGCCCAACTCCACCGAGACCCTGGAGACCGCCATGAAGAAGGCCATGGACGCGGGCATCATCGTCCTCAGCCACGAGGCCCCCACCGCCCAGAACGTGAACTATGACATCGAGGCCTTCCAGAACGCCGCTTACGGCGAGCACTTCATCGACGCTCTGGCCGAGCGCATGAACGGCGAGGGCGGCTACGCCATCATCGTGGGCTCCGTGCAGGCCCAGACCCACATGGAGTGGGCCAACGCCGCTGTGGCTTATCAGAAGGAGAAGTACCCCAACATGCATCTGGTGGCTGACTTCGTGGAGTCCCACGAGGACCACGACACCGCCTATACCAAGACCCAGGAGCTCATCAAGACCTACCCTGACCTGAAGGGCATCATCGGCTGCTCCGTCATCGACCCCGCCGGTGCGGCTCTGGCCGTGGAAGAGGCCGGCAAGGTGGGTGAGATCACCATCGTGGGTACCAGCGTGGCCGACGTCATCGGCGCCTATCTGGAGAGCGGCGCTGTGGCCATGTACAGCTCCTGGGACACCGACGCCACCACCTACGCCATGTGCGAGGCCGCCCGCATCCTGAAGGACGGCGGCGAGGTCAAGACCGGCGACGATCTGGGCGCCGTGGGCTACGAGGATGTCGTGGTCGAGGGCAAGGTCATCTACGGCAAGGCCTGGCTGGACTTCACCGTGGACAACTACAAGGACGACCCCTACATCACCGGCTGATCGTCCCATTCATAGATCGCTCAGTTTGTGCGGCGGCTTCTGCCGCCGCACAAACTCTTTATCCGGTCCTGCGGCTGCGCCCGCTTGAACTGTACCCCGCACACCTGAACACACCTTCCATATATTTGAGAGAGGAGGCCGCAACATGGAACGACCCGCACCTTCCGCCGATCCCCGCCCCGCCAGAGGCAGCTGCTTTCTGGAACTGCGGGAGATCGACAAACGCTTTGGCGGCGTTCATGCTCTGGACCACGTCAGTTTTTCCATCTGCGAAGGGGAGACCTACTGTCTGATGGGGGAAAACGGCTCCGGCAAGTCCACCCTGATCAAGGTGATCTCCGGCGTCTACACCGCTGACAGCGGAGAGATGATCCTGAACGGAAAAAGCTACCGTCACATCACCCCCACGCAAGCCATCGAGGCCGGGATCCAGATCATCTACCAGGATTTCTCGGTTTTTCCCAACCTGACCGTCGCAGAAAACATCGCCCTGTCCAACCTTGTCATTCGCCGGAAAAAGACCATCGACCGCAAAGAGATCAACGCCATTGCCAAAGCCGCCCTGGACAA
The DNA here is from genome assembly GCA_905215425.1 of uncultured bacterium. GTDB lineage: Bacteria > Bacillota > Clostridia > Oscillospirales > Oscillospiraceae > Lawsonibacter. The sequence continues at coordinate 3,612 of CAJMQD010000082.1, read as the reverse complement.
GCTGGGGGTAGAGCTTCCTCTTGACCGGGAGGTCAGCCGCCTGTCTGTGGCCGGCAAACAGATCGTCGCCATCGCCCGGGGCCTTGCTCAGGACGTAAAGCTGCTGGTCATGGACGAACCCACCACCGCCCTGACCCACAAGGAGATCCTGGCCCTGTATCGGATCATCGACACGCTGAAGGCCAAGGGCATCGCCATCATCTTCGTCAGCCACAAGCTGGAGGAGGTGTTCAGCATCTCCCAGCGCATCGCCATTCTTCGCAACGGAAAAAAGGTGCTGGACGACAGCATTTCTAACTTTGATAAAAACAGCCAGACCTATCACATGACAGGCCGGGAGATCCCCTCTGTCCCCTACGAATATATCCCTGCGCCCCATGAAACCACCCCTATTTTGCAGGTAGAGGGCCTGTCCCAGCCCGGCGCGTTCCACGATATCTCCTTCTCGCTGCACACCCACGAGATCCTGGGGATCACCGGCCAGTTGGGCTGCGGCCGCACCGAGCTTGCCAAGGCCCTGTTCGGCATCGGCAAAAACCACGGCCGCATTTGCCTGTCCGGGCAGGAGGTCTCCATCCGCAGCGTGCAGGACGCCCACCGTCTGGGCATCGGCTATGTGCCGGAGGACCGGCTCAGTGAGGGTCTGTTCCTTCAGCGCTCCCTGGCCGACAACATGACGGCGGCGGACGTGGACGAGCTGGCCCACGGCATCCTGCTGGACCGGAAGGAGCTGCTGGACGTCTCCCGCAGCTGGCTGAACCAGCTGGATATCGCCGCTCAGGGGCCGGAAATTCCGGCCAGCAACCTGTCCGGCGGCAATCAGCAGCGTATTGTGCTGGCAAAATGGCTGCAAACCAAGCCCAAGCTGCTGATTCTGAACTGTCCCACCGTGGGCGTAGACGTAGGCTCTAAAAATCAAATCCACGAGATCGTGAAGCAGCTGGCCCGGGAGGGCATGGGCATTATCGTGATCTCTGATGATATCGGCGAGATCGTCACCCTGTGCAGCCGGGTCATGATTATGAAAGACGGCCGCCTGGTCAAGCAGGTCAACAGCGCCGACACCACGATAGAAGCCCTGGAGCGCGACGTGATCTCAGACGACGATGGGAGGGAAGGGGTATGAACCTGCGCAAGATCGTAAAATCCAACGAGTTTTTCCTGTTCGCCGTCATCGCCCTGATGTGTATCGTCTTTGGTCTGGTCAGCCCCTCCTTCTTCACGGTCAAAAACCTCTTTGACATTTTGAAGAGTATGACGGAGACCGGCATCCTGGCCATGGGCTGTCTGGTGGTGATGATCTCCGGCGGCATCGACCTGTCCTTTATGGCCATCGCCGTATTCGCCATGCACACCGTCTCCCGCCTCTTCGGTCTGTACTGGAATTCCGCCCCCATGGCGGTCCTGCTGCTGTGCGGCATGATCATCGGCCTTCTGCTGGGCCTGTTCAACTCCATTTTCATTGCCAAGTTCAATCTGCCCCCCTTTATCACCACGCTGGGCACCAGCAATATCATCAAAGGGTTCCTTCTGGCCTTTATCGGCAGCAAGCAATTCAACAAGATCCCCGCCGCCATGATCGCCTTCTCTAAAAACAATCTGCTCACCATCAGCACCGACGAGGGCAACGCCAACCTCCACATCGGCGTACTGATCTTTTTCGTCATAGCGGCGGCCACCTCTCTGCTTCTGAACAAGACCATGCTGGGCCGCAGTATCTACTGCATCGGCGGAAGCCCCTCCTCCAGCGAGCGGATCGGATTCCGCAATATCCGTATTCTCATGTTTGTGTACGCCTTTGCCGGCGCCATCGCCGGCTCTGTGGGCATTATGCACGCCAGCTTCCAGCGTATGAGCAACCCCTTCGACCTGGTGGGGGGCGAGCTGAACGTGATCGCGGCGGTGGTACTGGGCGGCCCCCGGGTCGGCGGCGGCTACGGGAATGTCACCGGCACTCTGCTGGGCGTCCTTCTCATTACCCTCATCAACAACAGTCTGGTCATGCTGAAGATCCCTACCTTCTGGCAGAGCGCAGCCACCGGCCTGATCATCATTCTGGGTACTGTGGCGCAGATGTATCGCTATAAGCACTCTGTCAACGCAGAAAAGGGGGCCTGACCATGAAAACTCTTTTGAACAAAGACCGCCATATCACCCGCCTGCTGGTCATTATGGCCATCGTGCTGGCGGCAATGGCCGTTTTGAATCCCTCCGTCTTTTACAGCGCTTCCAACTTCAGCTCTATGGCCGTACAGTTCCCCGAGCTGGGCTTTCTCTCCATCGCGGCAGCCCTGGTTCTGATGAGCGGCGGCATCGACCTGTCCATCACCGGCACCGCCGTGTTCTCCGGCATCGTGGCCGCCAGGATCATGCTGGCCTCGGACAGTCCGGACGGTCCGTCTGTCATGGTGGTCGTTCTGGCCTGCGCCGCCGCCCTTCTGGTGGGTCTGGCCTGCGGCGCGGTAAACGCTGTTCTGGTGGCCAAGGTGGGCATCGCCCCTATGCTGGTCACTCTGGGTACCATGAACCTGTTCACCGGCATCGGCATCGTGCTCACCAAGGGCTCCGCCCTCAGCGGCTTCCCCGCCAGCTTTCTGGCCATCGGCAGCGGCCGTCTGCTGGGGATCCCCGTCCCCCTTCTGCTGTTCGTGCTGGCCACCATCATTCTGGCCTTCTTCCTGAACAAGACCAAGCTGGGCTATAAGCTGTGCATCTACGGCTCCAACCCCGTGGCGTCCTTCTTCTCCGCCATCAACAACACCAAGGTGGTATTCACCACCTATGTAATGAGCGGCCTGATCTCCTCCATCGCCGGCATCATCATGGTCAGCCGGGTCAACACCGCCAAAGCGGACTTCGGCTCCTCCTATGGCCTTCAGGCCCTGCTGGTGGCCGTACTGGGCGGCGTGGACCCCAGCGGCGGCAGCGGCAAGGCCGCAGGGATCTTCATCGCCATCGTCACGCTGCAATTCCTGTCCAGCGGCTTCAACCTGCTGCATGTCAGCTCCTTCCTGAAGGATCTGACCTGGGGCGCACTGCTGGTATTCGTTATGGTTCTGAACGTGGTCAACGCCCAGAGCAAGGGCAAAAAGTCAGGAAAAAAGGAGTAAACTATGGATCTGAATGAAAGAAAACGCCTTTTGAAAGAATATATGGCCCTGCCCCGGGTGTCCGGCTACGAGGGCCCCGCCGCCCGCCGTCTGCGGGAAGATCTGGGCCGCTGGGCGGCCGCCTCGGTCATCGACCGGGTGGGCAACGTGATCGCCACCTTCCCGGGCACCGATCCCAAGGCGCCCTCTGTCATGGTGTTCGCCCACATGGATACCATCGGCTATATCATCACCTATATTGACCCCGACGGCTTCCTCAAGGTGGACCGCATGGGCGGCGTTCCGGAGAAGGCCGTGGCCAGCTCCGCCGTCCTGGTCGGCACCGAAAACGGGACCTGGGTGGATGGGATCATCGCCACCAAGTCCTACCATGTGCAGACGCCGGAGGAAAAATCCAACGCCGACTCTCTGGCCAAAATGTTCATCGACATCGGCGCCGCCTCCCGTCAGCAGGTTCTGGATCTAGGCATCCAGGTGGGCTGTCCGGTGTCCTACCGCCCCA
>CAJMQD010000081.1 GCA_905215425.1 uncultured bacterium | reverse complement strand
GCAGTGGATGCGGCTCTGCTGGCCGGCGCCCACGCCGATGGCCTGTCCGTCCTTCACAGAGCAGACCGAGTTGGACTGGGTATACTTCAAGGTGATCAGGGCCACCATCATATCCAGCCGGGCCTCCCGGGGCAGCTGCTTGTTTTCGGTGACGATGTTCAGCAGATTCTCTTCCCGCACCTGATAATCATTGCGGCCCTGCTGGAAGGTAACGCCGAACACATCCTTCTGCTCCAGCACCGCAGGCACATAGTTGGGGTCGATCTGCACCACATTGTAGTTGCCCTTCTTTTTGGTCCGCAGGATCTCCAGGGCCTCCTGGGTATAGCCAGGAGCGATGATGCCGTCGGAGACCTCGTTCTTCAGATAGGCGGCGGTGGCGGCATCACAGGGGTCGGACAGCGCGGCCCAGTCGCCATAGGAGCACAGACGGTCCGCCCCCCGGGCCCGGATATAGGCGCAGGCAATGGGGCTGAGCTGGGCGTCCTGATCCGCAAAGTAGATCTGCTTGTCCACTTCGCTCAAAGGCTTGCCCACGGCAGCGCCGGCAGGAGAGACGTGCTTGAAGCTGGCGGCAGCGGGCATCCCCGTGGCCTCCTTCAGTTCCTTTACCAACTGCCAGGAGTTCAGAGCGTCCAGCAGGTTGATATACCCCGGCCGGCCGTTGAGAACGGTGATGGGCAGCTCGCTGTCGTCTTTCATAAATACCTTTGCAGGCTTCTGATTGGGGTTGCAGCCGTATTTCAGTTCCAGTTCCTTCATGGCTCAATCCCCCAGATTTTTGTTGAACAGCGTCACTTTTCCGCCCACGTTGGCGTAAAGAGACACTTTGTTGTCTGCGTTCAGTGCGGCCCACACCTGCTCCGCCTGGGGCATAGAGACCTCCACCGGCTCCCCCGCAAAAGAGGGCAGCGGATTGCCGTCCCCCTGGTAGGTGCTGATGAAATATCCCTTACCTTCCTCACAGCCCTCGTAGTTGAAGAACTGCCGGCGGCAGCGGCCATCCCCGTGCTTCAGAATAGACAGCTGGAAAGCACCGTTGTCATAAATCACAGCAGAGATCCGGGGCGTATAGTTGGGGTGGTCAGGCTCATACTCCCGGGTGGCCAGCGCCTGCTCCGGGGTCTCCCCCCGCACCATAAAGTCCCGAATGGTATCGGTCTGGTCGCCGTTGGTGACGATCAGCGCCCCATCGATCCGGCGCACAGGGTGATAGATGATCAGGCTGGGGTCCTCCAGCTTGCTGGGGTCGTGGGCCTGGGTCTGAATTCCATCCTCCGTCAGGGTGAACACCCGGTTGCGGCTGTTGCCGCTGCGGCCCATGATGAAGTAGTAGACGCGGTCTTTCCCCACAACGATGCCCCGTCCGGGGTAGGGGTTGCCGCTTAAAAGCTCTAACAGATCAGTCATTTTCCGTTCTCCTTTTCCTGACAGATGCCCTGGGCCACCAGTTCCGCCGCCTGGGGCAGCAGGACCCACTCCGCCTGTTCCATTACCCGGCGCTGAAGGAGCTCGGCGGTATCCCCGGGCCGGATCTCCACCGCCTTCTGCAGCAGGATCTGTCCCCCGTCGGGCACCTCGTTCACAAAGTGTACCGTGGCTCCGGTCACCTTCACGCCATAGTCCAAAGCGGCCTGATGGACCTTCAATCCGTACATTCCCTTTCCGCAGAAAGACGGGATCAGGGAGGGGTGGATATTCAAAATGCGGTTTTCATAGTTCCGGACAAATTCGCTGCTGAGGATGGCCAGAAAGCCCGCCAGCACGATCATGTCCACCTGATACTCCTTCAGCAGGGCAAGCAGAGCGTTCTCAAACGCCTGCTGTCCGCCCAACTCCTTGGGGGACAGCACCCGGGCGGGTATCTCCGCCTGGGCTGCCCGCTCCAGAGCATAGACGCCCGCCTTATTCGAGACCACCAAAACGATCTCTCCGTGGGGCAGTTTTCCTTCCCTCTGCGCGTCCAGCAGGGCCTGAAGGTTGGTTCCGCCGCCGGACACCAGCACTGCGATGCGGGTCAGCACAGGGTCACCTTCTCCTCCCCGGAGACGATCTCGCCCACCGCGTAGGCGTCGCAGCCGCCCGCCTTCAAAGCCGCCACGGCGGCATCCGCCGTATCCCGGCTGACCACCATGGTCATGCCCACACCCATGTTGTAGGTGTTGAACATGTCGTGCTCCGGAATGTCCCCCATCCGCTGGAGCAGATCGAAGATCCCAGGGGTACGAATGGCGGCCTTTTCGATTTTGGCGCACAGACCGTCAGGAATCGCGCGGGGGATATTCTCGTAGAAGCCGCCGCCGGTGATATGGCTGATCCCCCGCACCTGAGCCGCCTCCAGGGCAGCCAGAACGGGCTTCACATAGATCACCGTGGGGGTCAGCAGGGCCTCGCCCAGGGTGGCGCCCAGCTCGTCATAGGTCTTGCCCAGGTCGGCGTGCTCTACATCAAACACCTTGCGCACCAAGGAGTATCCGTTGGAGTGCAGGCCGGAGGAGGGCAGGGCCAGCACCACATCGCCGGCCTGCATGGTGCCGTGGTCCAGTATCTTGCTTTTATCCACGATACCCACGGAGAATCCCGCCAAGTCATAATCATGGGCCTGCATGGTGCCGGGGTGCTCCGCAGTCTCGCCGCCGATGAGGGCGCAGCCGGACTGGACACAGCCCTCCGCCACACCGGACACAAGGGTAGCCACCTTTTCAGGGTCATTCTTGCCGATGGCAATATAGTCCAGGAAGAAGATGGGCTTGGCCCCGCAGCAGATGATATCGTTGACGCACATGGCCACGCAGTCAATGCCCACGGTATCGTGCTTGTCCATCAGCTGAGCAATGCGCTGCTTGGTCCCCACGCCGTCGGTGCCGGAGACCAGCACAGGCTCCTTGATCCCGGTCAGATTGGGGGCAAACAGGCCGCCGAAGCCCCCCAAGTCGGACACCACACCGGGGATCATGGTGCGCTGCACGTGCTTTTTCATCAGTCGAACGCCCTCGTATCCGGCAGTGATATCCACACCGGCCGCCCGGTAGCTTTCAGAAAAACTGTGCATCTTACTTCTCCTTTTCACTGATCTTACATTCAAAACGGTCCTTGCCCCCGTCTTTCGGAGTGGACGTGGGATAGCCGCCGCCAAAACAGGCGGTACAGAAGCCGCTCTCCGTATTATCCGCCAGCTTCACCACATCCTGGATGCTCAGATAGCCCAGGGAGTCCACGCCGATGATCTGGGCAATTTCCTCCACCGTGTGGTGGTTTGCAATCAGCTTGTTCTTGTCGTCAATATCCGTGCCGTAGTAGCACTCCGACACAAAGGGAGGGGCGCTGACCCGCATGTGGATCTCCTTGGCTCCCGCCCGGCGCAGCAGGTCGATGGTGCGGCGGCAGGTGGTGCCCCGGACGATGGAGTCGTCGATCAGCACCACGCGCTTGCCCTCCACCACGGAGCGCACAGGGTTCAACTTAATGTTTACCTCGTTCTCCCGCATGGTCTGGGTGGGAGAGATAAAGGTGCGGCCGATGTATTTGTTCTTGATAAAGCCGATGCCGTAGGGAATACCGCTCTGCCGGGCGTAGCCCAGGGCGGCGTCCAGTCCGGAGTCCGGCACACCGATGACCACATCTGCCTGCACCGGGTGCTCCAGGGCCAGGAAGGCTCCCGCCCGCTGACGGGCCACATGGACAGAGCTGCCGTCAACCACAGAATCGGGCCGGGCAAAGTAGATGAACTCAAAGACGCACAGGCTGCGGGGGGCCTTATCGCAGTGGTCGGTCAGACTCTTTACTCCGTTTTTGTCCACCACCACGATCTCGCCGGGGCGGATGTCCCGCTCGAAGCTGGCGCCGATGGCGTCCAGCGCGCAGCTTTCAGAGGCAAAGACCACTGCGCCGTTTTTCATGCGGCCCATGCACAGCGGACGGAAGCCGTGGGGATCCCGGGCCGCGATCAGCTTGGTGGGGGAGGAGATCACCAGAGAGTAGGCGCCCTCCAGCTGATTCATGGCGGCGTTCACAGCCTCCTCGATGGAAGGGGTGCGCAGCCGCTCCTGCACGATGATATAGGCGATGACCTCGCTGTCCGTGGTCGTCTGGAAGATCGAGCCGCGGCTCTCCAGTTCCTGGCGCAGCTCACGGGAGTTGGTCAGATTGCCGTTGTGGGCCAGAGCCATGCGGCCCTTATAGTGGTTGACCAGAATGGGCTGTACGTTGCGCTTGTTGTCGCTGCCGGTGGTGCCGTAGCGCACATGGCCCACAGCAATATTTCCCTTGCCCAGCGCATTCAGCCGCTCCTGGGGGAACACCTCGCTGACCAGACCCACATCCCGGTAAGAAGTAAATACTCCGTCATCATTCACCGCAATGCCCGCGCTCTCCTGTCCGCGGTGCTGCAGAGAATACAGGGCATAATAGGCCAAAGAGGCTACATCGGCCGTCTGCTCGGAATAGACGCCGAAAACTCCGCACTCCTCGTGGATGTGCCGGTCGCTCCAATTCATATTAGTGCTCATCATGGGCCAGCAGTCTCTTCATAACCTCGGCATAGGCGTCCTCGACGCCGCCCAGGTCCCGGCGGAAGCGGTCTTTGTCCAGTTTCTCCCCAGTCTTGGCGTCCCACAGGCGGCAGGTGTCGGGGCTGATCTCGTCGGCCAGGACAATGGTGCCGTCGGCGGTCTTGCCGAACTCCAGCTTAAAGTCCACCAGCGTCACGCCGCACTCTGCCCAGAAGGCCTTCAGGGTATCGTTGACGGCAAAGGCATACTTCTTGATCAGCTCGATCTCCTCCCAGGTGGCCAGCTTCAGGGCCACGGCGTGGTAGGCGTTCATCAGAGGATCGTGCAGGTCGTCATTCTTATAAGAGAACTCGATGGTGGGGGCGTCAAAGACGATGCCCTCCTCCACGCCGTAGCGGGAAGCGAAATGTCCGGCGGAGATGTTGCGGATGATAACCTCCAGGGGCACAATGGACACCTTCTTTACCACAGTGTCCCGCTCGCTCAGCTCCTTCACAAAGTGGGTGGGGATACCGGCCTTCTCCATCCGCTCCATCAGGCGGTTGGTCATCTGGTTGTTGATCACGCCTTTGCCCACGATGGTGCCCTTCTTGGCTCCGTCAAAAGCGGTGGCGTCGTCCTTATAGGACACAATCACCAGGTTGGGGTCATCGGTGGCGTAGACCTTCTTGGCCTTACCCTCATACATCTGCTCACGCTTTTCCATTGGACTGCACTCCTTTATTCTTAAAAATTTTAGTTATTCTTGTATTTTTCTGCGATCTCGCGGTCTTTCTCCAGCACCTTTTCGGTCTCTTCCCGGCGGGCCAGGTCCAGTTTTTCGGCCAACTCAGGCTCACTCAGAGCCAGGATCTCCACCGCCAGAATAGCGGCATTCTTCGCTCCGTCAATGGCCACAGTAGCCACAGGGATTCCGCTGGGCATCATAACCGTAGACAGCAGGGCGTCCATCCCGTCCAGATTGGTGGACTTACAGGGGATTCCGATCAC
>CAJMQD010000080.1 GCA_905215425.1 uncultured bacterium | reverse complement strand
ACGAGCCCCAGCGCTGCAAGGCCTGCCGTGACGCTCGCAAGAACGCTGCCCGCGGCCCCCGTGAGTATTTCACCGCTGTGTGCGCTGCCTGCGGTGGCGAGGCTAAGGTTCCCTTCGAGCCCAAGTCCGACCGCCCCGTTTACTGCAGCGACTGCTTCGCCCGTATGCGTGAGCAGCGCGGCTAATTGAATTGCTGAAAAAGAGCGCCTTCCCAACGGGAAGGCGCTCTTTTTATCCTTTTGGAGATCAAACGGTGGGGGATTGATCCAAATTCATCATGCTTGGGGCGATGAAGACGATGCTGTCCTCTAAAGTGACGGTGTTTGAAAACTCCCGGAAGAAACTAAGAGGAACAAAGGCGCGGCCGTCGATTACATTGGTAGGGGCGGCGTTGTCTACCTCGCGGCTTAAATCGACGATATTTAAATGGCCGGTGAAATAAGCTTCCGCTGTGCCGTGGTGCAGAACAGCCTTCTGAATGTATCCGTCGTCCACGGTGATATTTCCGGTCTCCGGATCCCAAGATACCTGATAGCCCAAGGCCTGACTGATCTTAGCCAGAGGCACCATCAAGACCTCGTTCTCCCGGTAGGGTTGGCAGGGGAGAGCGGTCAGGTCCAGCACCTGTTTCTGCAAGCCAACTAAGATGGTGTAGCCCGTGGGTTCTTCGGGGACGGAGGAGGGGACCTCGTCGGCGCGGGCGGGGACGGGCAGGGTGAGCAGGGCGGTGAGCATAAGAGCGGCGGACAAAGACAGTCGTTTTTTCATAAAGCAAACTCCTTTGTATTTGGTGTTGAGATTTCATGTTATTATCATAGACGAAAAAGAGGGAAAAAGGTTCCACCAAAAACAACAAGGACCGCAAAAAGCGGTCCTTGTTGTTTTCCCAATTATCCCACAGCAGACGCATACCCGCGCGGTCACAGGACCGGCGCATATGTACTGCAAATCGCAAGCCCGATCAAGAACGCGGTACTCGCCGCCAATGCGGGCAGCTTGCGCTTGAACTTCCTTCCGGCCCAGCTTTGCCCCATAGCGGGAGAAATTACTGTGCCAGCACCTTCCCCATCTCTTTCAGAGAGGCCACGGTATCGTCGTCAGGGGCCTCGCAGCAGATGATGCTGGGGCAGGCCAGGCTGACGCCGCAGTTGGCGCAGTCCTGCTCCCAGGAGCGCATCCACTCGCCGTCGCCCCAGCCATAGGAGCCAAACAGAGCAACGGCCTTGCCGCCCAAACTGTTCTTGCAGGCGCTGAACATGGGCTCAAAGTCGATTTCCTCCAGCACCTCGGAGCCCATAGCGGGGCAGCCGAAGGCGATGGCGGCGAAAGAACTGATATCAGCGGGGGTGACGGCGTCGGGGGTCAGCATAACGGCGTCGGCGCCGGCCTCCTTCATCCCTTCTAAAACGGCGTTGGCCATGGCTTCGGTGTTGCCGGTGCCGCTCCAATAAATAACAGCTGTTTTCTTCATATTCAATGCTTCCTTTCTGGTTTGTATTGATCAAACTGCAACGGCGAGCTGCTCGATACTGGAGCCCTCTTGCCATAGCTTGCAGTAGATTTCGGTGCATTTCCGGAACCGGGCAAACATAGCCTGTGCCCGCGCCTCGTCTCCGTATACCTTCCACAGGCCGGAGCACTTGAAGTTGCAGGCCCGGTTGTCGATAAAGCCCTTGACGTCCTCCGGGGGATAGCTGAGGAACAGACCGATCTCATGGGGGAAGTCCTCGTTTTCTTTTAAACGGCGGATCAGACGGACCACGCACTGTTCGCTTTTGGAGCAGGAATAGCCGGCCTGCTCCAATACCTGAGCGGCCAGACGGTCCTTCAGATCCTGGCGGAGATTGCTCGGGCGGTAGAGGTATAGCAGCGCTTTTCCGTCCAGATAGCGCACGGGCAGCAGGATGAGCCCCTTGGGGGACAGGCGGCGGTTGAGGGCGCGAATCTCGCTCATCAGGGCCTGACGGGATTGATAGGGGCAGGGAAATAGACTGCCTGTTTTGATCCCGGCCAGAGTGGGGGCGCACTGCCGGACTACATATTCCTCTGACATAGTTGACGCTCCTGTTCGTGAATGTTCGGAAAGACTCTTTGTTAGCGGACGCTAACTGATGGGCGGCCAAGCGATACATTTGCCGCTTGCTCCCATAGTATATGCGAAAAAGAGAGCCGCATCCGCTCCAAAACAAGCAAATGCGGCTCCAAAATAAGATATCTGGTTCAGAAGGGGGCGCAGCTGTCCCGCTCCACTCCGCTGCGATAGGCGGCGGGGGAGACGCCGATCACGTCCCGGAAGGCTTTGGCAAATTTGCTGGCATTGTCATAGCCGTACTGTCCGGCGATGTCCAGCACAGTGCGGTCGGTGGTGCGCAGCAGTTGGGCCGCTCCGTGCATCTTCTGTCCCCGGCGGAAGGCGGCCGGGGACATTCCATAAACTCCGCGAAAGCTGCCGTTCAGCAGGGAAGGGGTGACATTGAAGTGTTCCGCCAGCTCGGCTATGGTGCAGCGTTCCTCGGTGTGGGTCAGCAGATATTCGCCGATCTCCTTGGCCAGACGGACCTGCGCCGCCGTATAACTGCGGGGGACAGGAGAGGGACTGACCGGTAGGACGGAGAGAAAGAGGAGCAGCTCTAAGATTTTCACCTTGAAATAGCCCTTGCGGACCGCTTCGGGGACGGAGTAGAGCTGGGAGAAGATATGCTCCACGCCGGCGGAGGAGCGCGCAGCGAAGTAGGGACTCTCCTTACAGAATTTTTCTGCCAGCAGGCCGGGGCGCACGTTGACATCTTCGAGAAGGCAGGACAGACAATCCGGGGCATGCGCTGGGTCTACGGTTACAGTGATGCCGTGGTAGTGTCCGGTGGGAAAGCTGGCCGGCCCCTGGCAGGCGTCCCGCAGCGAGACGGAGAGATCGCCGGGGGCCAGAAAGCAGAAACGGCCGCCGTACTGGTGCTCAATGCGGCCCTCCCGACAGTGGCTGATCTCCAGCAGGCCGGGGCGGCGGCCCCGGACCAGCTGACAGGAGGCGGCATGGACATCGTTATAGATGATCTCGATACCGGGAAAAACGGGGTAGGCGGTGAGCAGCACCTCGCCGTCGGGACTGGGCAGACGGTAGTGGGTGTGGTCCTCTTCCCGGGAGAGAATCTGGGCTTGATCACCGTATAATATAGTTTCGCGGTGGGTAGGTGACATGGCGGTACCTCGCAGAATAATACAGTTCAAGTAATCTAACTTGATTATACTGCCCGAGAAGCTAAACTGTCAATCGCCGTCCGTTCAACATTTTTTTGATTTTTCCATTGAAAAAAGATGGGGAATCGGGTATACTAACTCCATGTGAAAAGAAACCTGGCCGTCTTTGGCGGCTGGAGTACCAAAACGGAGGAAACTCAGTATGACCATCATCACCAAGGATACGATCATCGGCGATATTCTGACCATTGCTCCTCAGACTGCCCCCCTGTTCATGGGCATCGGGATGCACTGCCTGGGCTGCCCCGCCTCCCGGGGCGAGACCGTGGAAGAGGCTTGCGCCGTTCACGGTGTTGATCCCGAAGCTCTGCTGGCCGAGGTCAACAAAATGATCGCTGACGCGCAGTAATCAGCGCTGTGGAAGCGGGGGCGGAGAGATCCGCCCCTGTTTTCTTAGCTTTGGCTGCACAGAACAAAAATCAAGTTAGAAGCAGGTGGAACCTATGAACCGAACGATCGAACTGACGCCGCGCCTGGCTATGGTGGCAAGACTGACTCCTCCGGGAGCAGTGCTGGTGGATGTGGGCACAGACCACGCCTATTTGCCTGCGGCTCTGATTCAGCAGGGGAAGATACCCTACGCAATTGCGGCCGACCTGCGTCAAGGACCCCTGAGCCGGGCGAAGGAGACGGTGCGGGAGTGCGGTTTGACCGATCGGATCCGCTTTCGCCTCTGCGACGGTCTGACCGGAATCCGTCCGGAGGAGGCGGAGTGTATTGTCATTGCCGGAATGGGAGGAGAGACCATCGCCCATATTCTGTCCGCCGCCCCCTGGACCCGGGAGAAGGGTGTGCCGCTGGTCCTTCAGCCCATGAGCTCTTTACCGGATCTGCGCCTGTGGCTGCAAAAAAACGGCTATGAGATCCTGCGGGAGGAGTTGGCTCGGGAGGGGGAGACGATCTATACCGCAATGCTGGTGCGGGCGGGGGAAATGACTGCTTTGACGACTGGAGAACTGGAGGCTGGACGGCTGGATCGAGACCCCTTACGGGGCCTTCTGCTGGACAAACTGATGGCGAAAACGCAGCGGGCTGCCGCAGGCTTGGAGCGATCCCGACAGGAGGGGGCTGCGGCCCGGCGGGAGGAGCTGTTGGCCTTGCTGGCGGAGCTGAAACAGATGAAAAAGGAGTGGGAGACATGGCAGCAGTAAAAGAGATCTATCAGTTGATCGACAACTTTGCACCCTTTGAGACACAGATGGATTTTGACAACGCCGGCTTTTTGGTGGGCCGGGGAGACAGCGCGGTGGAGCGCGTGCTGGTGGCTTTGGATATTACCAAGGTGGTAGTGGAAGAGGCTGTTCGCCGGGGATGCCAGCTGATCGTCTCCCACCATCCGGTGATTTTCGGCGGGGTCAAATCGGTGACGGATGAGACGGTGACCGGCCGAGTGCTGCTGGCTCTGGCGGAAAACGGACTGTCCGCCATCTGCGCCCACACCAATCTGGATGCGGCGGAGGGCGGCGTGAACGACTGCCTGGCCCAGCGGCTCGGCTTGACCGATACGGTTCTTCTGGAGCGGGATGGAACGGACCGGCGGGGACGGGCCTATGGCATCGGACGAATCGGTCAAGCCCACAAGACGGGGGTGTCCGGCGCGGAATATGCCGCCTATGTAAAGGAGAAACTGGGGGCTCGCAGCGTCCGCTTTGAGGATGCAGGGATCCCCGTAAGCCGTGTGGCGGTGGGAGGCGGCTCCTGCGGGTCTATGCTGGAGCAGGTGCGCGCCGCCGGCTGCGACACCTTCGTTACTGCCGACGTGAAGTACGATGTATTTCTCTCCGCCCGGGCCATGGGCATTAATCTGATCGATGCGGGCCACTACGCCACGGAGAATGTGGTATGTCCGACGCTGGCCAAGCTGATCGTCCAGGCTTTCCCCCAGGTGGAGGTCCTGCTGTCAGCGGACCACAGAGAGGTATACCGGGATGTGTGACCGGCGCAGGCCGCTGAGGGAACAACTGGGCTGGACAGCCGCCCTGTGGGCGCTGCTCATGGTCCGGGCCTGTGCCGCCGGGGCGACCTACTGGCCCCAGCTGGACGACTACATCCAAATGCACAATTACCTGAAGCTTTTCGACTTTCCCACGTTGCAAAAGGTGGTTGGAGTACTGGCCATGCGGCCTTTGGCCGGACTGGCGGACTACTTTGTGTGGGGACGGATGTTCGGCTTTATGCTGCTGGGGGTGGCCATCATCTCCCTGCTGTACGCGGCGGCGGCAGTGCTGCTGTGGTCGGTGCTGGGCCGGTTTTTTCGGGTTGGCCCCCTGTTTCCCGTAATTATGGTGCTGCTGCCTTTGGGGATGGAGGGCACCTACTGGATGTCCGCCTCCA
>CAJMQD010000079.1 GCA_905215425.1 uncultured bacterium | reverse complement strand
GGGCCGGAAGGCAGCGGCATCGCCGCCATCGCCAATGGGCGGGTCAGCGGCCGGGGCGTAGGAAGCCCTGTTACCAGCACTGCCTTGAAAATGATCATGCGGCGGCAGTATACCGACCAGGATTACAGCCTGAACTACACCGGTATGCTGTCTAACGGCAAGGCGATCCGGTCCTCCACCATGTTCATCAAAGACCAGGGGCGGCTGGTGGGAATGCTGTGCATCAACTTCGACGACAGCCGCTTTCACGAGCTGAGCGACGCGCTTCTGCGCGTCATTCACCCAGACGACTATCTGCAGCGCGGTCTGCCTGTGTCCGAGGGCACGGAGTTCTTCCAGAGCGACGTAAACACCATGATGCAGGAGCTGTTTGAGGAGGCCACGGCCTCCCTTCAGGTGCCCCCGGACCGTCTGAACCAAGAGGAGCGCCTTCAGATCATCACCCAGCTATACGACCGGGGGATGTTCCAGCTGAAGGGAGCCGTCCCCTTTGTGATGGAGAAGCTGGGCTGCTCTCAGGCCAGCATCTACCGCTATTTGTCCAAAGTCAAAACCACAGAGCCCGACCCTCTGGCCGAGCTGGAGGTCTGACCTGCTGTTTCTTCGCAAAAATATCCACCTCTGGTTTCAGCCAGAGGTGGATATTTTCAGCTTGTCAAAAAAGTGGTAAAACCACTTTTTTGACAAGCTGTATTTTCTTATGATTTTCCAAGATTCATGTCGGTCAGTTTTAAATCCTGCTCATAGGGGTTCAGCAGACGGTTTACCGTATCCAGCGTGGTCTCGGGGTCCAGCTCGTAACAGTAGGTAAAGCCCCGCCAAGAGGCATCCCCGTTCCCCTGAAGGGTGGCCGTCTCCACCCCGGCAGAGGTATCCAGATACACCGCCTGAGAGGCGAAGTACATCATCTCGCTCAGCTCCATGTTGGTGGTGACATACTTGTTGAATATCTCCACAAAGCCGTTGATCTTAGACAGGCTGTTCCAGGCCAGCACCTTTTTGGCCAAGGCGATGAGCAGCTTCTGCTGGGTCTGAGTGCGCCCCACATCGGTGTAGCCCGTACCGTCGTTATTTTTCCGGAAGCGGGCCACCTCCATGGCCTGCTGACCATTCAGGTGCTTCTGCCCCTGTTTGAAGTGGATGAACAGGTTCTGATAGGGGTCGTCGTAGTCCATGTCGCAGGGGACATAGAAGTCCACACCCCCCAGATAGTCCACCAGGGCGATAAAGCCCTTGATATTCACCTGGATATACCGGTCGATGGGGATACCCAGCATGTCGGAGATATCCTCCACCCGCTGTTTGACGCCCCCGGAGCCGTACACCAGCTTGGGGTTGCCCTTGGTGCGATTGATCAAGGTGTCCCGGGGGATCGAAACCACCCCTACCTTCTGGTTTTTCACATCATAGGTCATCACCATCATGGTATCTGTGCGGAACCCATCCGCATCGGTGGCGGCCAGAAGGACGGTATAAACGCCTTCCCTTCGGGTCAGGCCGGTCTCTCCCCCGCCCCCAGCTTGCCCGCCCCCGGTTGGATCCACCGCGGGTGTCGGGTCCACCGCCGAGCTGCCGGGGTCCGGGGCAGCGATCTCAGGCGGCTTTACAAAAAACCGGATCGCCCCATACCCCCCTACGATAATGGCAGAAATAAACACGATCACGCCGTACATACCCCACAGAAAGCGCTTGATGGGCGACCGGCGGGACCGGGGCCGCTTGTGTCCGCCGCGTCTGGCCGGTTCTGGAGCATCCCTCCGTTTTTCGGGGCGCCGGGGAATATTCACATAGGTCTGCTCCATGGGTTCCACCTTCTTTTCTGCGGTCATACCCGTTTAGTATACCTGTTCCGGCCATTTTCGGCAAGAGGGCGGCCCTGAGTTTACGAAAAATTAAGAATTGTTCAGGGTGGACTCCACCATGGCCCACACCTGCTCCGCCGTCAGGCCCTTGCAGGTATACCGCACCAGCGTCCCGTCCGGATGCAGTACGCTGAACTGAATACTGGCCTTCCGCCCCTCCCCTGCGTCGTCTCTGTAAAGGGTCCTGGCCTGTACCACGCTGAAACTCATGTCCTCCGCCCGGAAAACGGGATCACTGATGGTATCCCGATACTCCGGGGGCACCGACTCCGACCACGGGGTGTCGTACCGCCGCACATCATACTGCTCCGGGGCGGCCACATCCACTGTGCTGCACCCCTTTTCCGGGCAGCGGCACACAGCCACCTCCACATCGTCATACCCCCGGCTCCACCGGACAAACAGGTCGTGATAGCTGCCCTCCTGCCAGCTCAAGCGGCCGTAAAACTCCCCGTAGCCGGGCATGTTCTCCGCGGGGAGATAGGGCGCAAATTCTTCCTCCTGTCGGGCCTGATTCAGGGTGGAAAAGCTCTCCTCCCGCCAGGCGGGGACGTTCTCGGCGGTCATCACCCCCTTCAGATCAATTCCCCGGCCGATGATCCGGCCCACCGCCATGGCGTTGAGCTTCTGGGCGCCCCCCAGTTCTCCGCCGGCGGAGCCGTATCGGGCGGTAAAGGGGGCGTCCACATTCTCATAGCGCACCCCCACATCCCCGGCCATAAACTCGCTTCTGCATACATGCTCAGTTTTCCCGTCCCCGTCCCGGTCCCAACTGCTGTACCAGGCGGATACCGGCACCCCCTTCACCTGCGCCGTCTTCTGGGCAGGGGTAACGACACAGGCAGGGGGAAGCTCGCCGGGGCACAGCTCCAGGGTGAACTCCGGGCCGTCGGGGTGCTGCCCGGTCACAGTCAGCAGCCACAGCTGTCCCGCCCCGTCATAGATGGCCTCGCCGCGCAGGGCATAGTCCGTCCAACCCAAGGCGGCCAGGACACTGTCAAGGTTTTCCCCTTCCTGGGCAAGCAGGGCGGCAAGCTGTTCCGCGGGAAGCTCCCTGGTGAAGCTGCCGTCGGGCAGGGCGATGTCAGCGGCGATTCCAGAGGGCTCCTGCCGATAGGTGATCTCGGGCACGGCGTCCGGGGCCGGTGTCTCCTGTCCGGAGACGGCGGAGCCGGCCGACGCGGCCCCTCCCGGCATTTCGCCGGGGCGCAGCGTCCACAGCCCCAGGCCCGCCGCCAGGAGGCAGCAGGCGGCCAGCGCGCCCCATCTCTTCCAGGTACCGGAGCGCCGGACGGGCGCCTCCAGTGTCAGCAGCTTTTCATGGAGAGAGGCCGAAACGGTCTGTCGATCCATATACAATTCGTAGTTTTTCATTCTTTTATTCCTTTCTGCCATCAGAAAACCCATCTTCCGACAGCATATGACGCAGTTTTTCCCTGGCCCGGGACAGGCGGGAGCGCACCGTCCCCGGCGACTGGCCGGTGATGCGGGCGATCTCCTGGGCCGAATACCCCTCGTAGTAAAACAGGTGGATCACCGCCCGGTCCATGGGGGGCAGGGCCAGCACCGCCTCCAGGACAGGGCGCTCCTCCGGCTCCGGGGCGGGGATGGTATCCAGCAGGGGCAGCTCCCGCCGCCCCGCCCGGCGCAGGCGGCTCTTGCAGCCGTTCACCAGCACCCGCATGAGCCAGGCGGAGGGATTTTCCAACTGGTCCGGGGCCTTCTCCAGATATTTTACAAAGGCGTCCTGCACCGCGTCCTCCGCCTCGTGGGCATCCCTCAGGATGGCCAGGGCGGCCCGATACAGGTGATTTTCATTTTCGTTGACGAGCTGTTCCCAATCCACCGGCCGGTGTATGTTCTGGGCCACGTTGACCGCCCCCTTTCTCCTATATAGACGCATGAGCGGGCCCGATCGTTGCAGGAAATAAAAAAATTCCCTCTCCAAATTGATCAGAGCGGGAATTTTTCTGTTCTCTCCTCCCCAAAGGGAAAAATGGTCAGTTGAACTTGTAGATCTTCCGGGCCAGGCGGTACAGCCGCACAGACAGGCGGCGGCCCTGATAGCCGGGGAAGGCCGTAAAGCCGGACACGGCGGCATACCGCATCCTGCGGTACATACCGGCGTCCTTCTGCCGCAGATACTCCCACAGCTGGGTGCGCTTGCCGATGCTCTCCGGCGTGTTGGCAATGACCAGGAAGATGGAGGAAATGGCCATCATCATGGACAGATAGCTGAACATATAGCGGCTGAGCTTCTTGTGCTGCACGGCCACCTCATGCAGGTCGTGGGAGTCCATCATCTGATAGGTGACCCGCAGCTGCTGATCCACCCGGGTGACCATCACCTTTTCGTTCACGCTCTGGTCGGCCCGCCCGATGAAGTAGCGGTACAGGTTCACATCCATATAATACATATTGCGCACCATGGGTAAAGGCTGGTACACAAAGATATTATCCACATAGAAGGTGTGCTTGGGCAGCTCCAGCCCGCAGTCCCGCAGCAGCTGGGTGCGGTAGATCACCGAGTGCATCAGCAGGTACTGGGAGGGGCGGAACCGGCCGATCTGCTCCCAGGTGAACATACGGCCCACGGGGAACACGTTGGTGTACCGCATCACCTTCTGGGTGTGGTCCTCCACGTGTTCGTAGACATAGTTGGCGATCATCATATCCACAGGGCGGCCGTCCCGCTTGAACTGGCGCAGCTTGTCCAGCACGGCGTGCAGGGCGTCCACGTCCACCCAGTCGTCGGAGTCTACCACCTTGTAATAGAATCCCCGGGCGTTGCGGATCCCCTGATTCACGCCCTCGCCGTGGCCGCCGTTGGGCTGGTGGATGGCCCGGACGATGTTGGGATACAGCTCCTGATAGCGGTCGCAGATGGCGGGGGTATCGTCTTTGGTGGAGCCGTCGTCCACCAGAATGATCTCAATGTCGTCGCCGCCCTCCAGCAGGGTCTGGACGCAGTGGTCCATATAGGCAGCGGAATTATAGCAGGGAACGGCAAAGGTAATGAGTTTGTCCATAATTTCTCTCCTGTTGGCAGGGCGGGCAGATTCCCCGCCCTGTGATTGATCTCGGTGTCCCCGGGCTTCGATTTGGTTATAGAGTTTTCGCCAAGTCCAGCGCTCTGTCCGCTATGGCGTCCTCGTCGGCGCAGACTGCGTATTCTTCCCTTCGCCCTTCGGGCAAAGGTCACTCGCTCCGTCGCGCCTCCTCTCCAAATCGAACCCGCTTGCGCTGGGCTTCGATTTGGTTATAGAGTTTCCGCAAGTTCCAAAGCTCTGGTTGCGATTGCGTCCATATTATAGTATTTGTACTCCGCCAGGCGGCCCAGCAGGTGCAGATTGCCGAAGCGCTGGGCCAGAGCGGCATATTGGCCATACAGGGCGTTGTTCTCCGGGTTGATGATGGCATAGTAGGGGATCTCCCCCTCTTTTCCTTCGTAGGCCCGGGAGTACTCCTTCACGATGGTGGTACGGCCGGGGCAGATCTGCCCGGTCATGTGTTTGAACTCGGTGATGCGGGTGTACTCCTGATCCACGGTGTAGTTCACCGTGCCGTAGCCCTGAAAATCCTCCTGGAGCAGTGTCTCAAAGCCGAAATCCAGGGTGCGGTAGGGCAGGGGGCCGAAGCGGAAGCCAAACAGCTCGTCCGCCTGGCCGGTGTAGATCACCGGGCCGGCAAAGGGCTCCCCGTCCACCCTCAGCGTGTCGCCGGACACGTCCAGCCGCTCCAGGGCATCGCAGCCCAGCTCC
>CAJMQD010000078.1 GCA_905215425.1 uncultured bacterium | reverse complement strand
AAAAAGCCGCCCGGGAGCTACCACACACCCGGACGGCGATGCAAAGTCGTTTATCCACTAACCACTACGAAAGAAGATTACCATAATTATGGCCAACTCTGCCTTTCCATTCTACCACAGGAAATGCAGGGTGGCAAGAATGGAAAGGACGGTTCAACAAATTATGGCCACAATTGAAAAGCGAGGGAATAGTTACCGGATCATCGTATCCAACGGGTATGATATCAACGGCCGGCAGATCCGGGAGAAGATGACCTGGACGCCGGAGCCGGGGATGACTAAGCGCCAGATCGAGAAGGCCTTGAACCGAGAGGCTACGCTCTTTGAGGAGCGGGTGCGGCATCAGGTGACCCAGAACGGCAACATCCGGCTGGTGGACTTCACGAAGATCTTCCTGGAACAATACGCCAGACCCAACCTGAAGAAAAAGACCGCATTCGGGTATGAGGAGAAGATGGCCGTGATCAACCAGGCTCTTGGCCATATCCGCCTGAAGGATCTGAAGCCCGGCCATATCGCCGCCTTCTATGCCAACCTGCAGGAGGCTGGGATGCGATCCCGTTGCATGGCCAAGCCAAAAGTAGAGTTTGGCCAGTGGATGAAAGAGCGCGGCGTCTCCATGGCGGAACTCTCCCGGCAAACCGGTCTCTCTGTTTGGAGTTTCAAGCAGCTGAAGGAGGGGCACAGCATCGCCCAGGCCAGTGCCCTGACGATTTCCGAAAAACTGTCCATCCCCTATGATGCCCTATTTGTCCGCCAGCACGATGACACTCCACTGAAGCCCGGCACCATCCACACCTACCACCGGGTTCTATCCGCCGTCCTGTTCCGGGCGGTGAAGTGGAAGTATATCGAGCGGAATCCGGCAGAGCGCGCCGACCTTCCAAGCATCGCCTACCGGCGGGCTGCCTACCTGGATGAGCCCGATGCTCGGCGCCTTCTGGAACTGTTGCAGGAGGAGCGCATCCTCTGGCGGGCAGTTATCACATTCGACCTGCTCTCCGGATTGCGAAGGGCAGAGTTTCTGGGGCTGCGCTGGTGCGATGTGGATCTGGATGAGCAGCTGCTCTATATCCGGCAGACCTGGAACTACCTACCGACCGTTGGTTGCTATGCCGATACTCCAAAGACCGCCAGCAGTGAGCGGTCGCTCCGGATCTCCCGCACCGCGGTTCTGCTCCTGTTGGAGTATAAGCGCTGGCAGGATGCGCAGCGTGAGGCCCTGGGGGACGCATGGAAGGATAAGGATGGCCGAGTATTCACCAACGAGGAAGGAAGCCCCCTATTTCCAGACTCCGTGAGCCAGTGGTTCACAAAATTTGTGAAGAGGACGGGACTACCAAAGGTGACTGTCCATTCCCTCCGGCACACATACGCCAGTCTGATGATCGCTGACGGAACGCCGCTGGTGGTAGTCTCCCACAAATTGGGACATGCCCAAGCCAGCACCACCAGCAATATCTATGCCCATGTCATCGCAGAAGCAGAGGCCAAGGCCGACCAGGTCTTTGACCGCTTCAGCGACCTGGTAACTCCAGAAAGTGAACACACAAGTGAAGTGAAATCTCAAGAAGTAAAGAAGAAGGCCGCAGGAAGTTAAGTTTCCTGCGGCCTTTCCTATGGAGCTGGTGGTGGGAATCGAACCCACAACCCCGTCATTACGAGTGACGTGCTCTGCCATTGAGCCACACCAGCATTTGTGTATTGTCGTGTGCTTCTGTTGAAAATAAACCCCAAATAAACCCCATTTGTGGAAAACTTCTGGCAACCGGAATTTCGTGTCCATTGTGCCACAAGGCTTTTCGGGTTTCAGACCCGTTTTGACCTCATCATTACGAATGAGATGCTCTGCCATTGAGCCACATCAGCGTATTTGATTGGATAGCTTACTTATTATACCCGCCAGAACCGGTGCAGTCAAGGCCTTCCCGGGCTTTTTCTTTGGGAAAGAGGGACGGAGCTGCTGATCCGGAGGGAGAGACGGGGCACTGAAGGGCTGGAATAGGAGAGAAAACAGGAAGAGATAAACTGTCCGTGATAAAAAGACAATTTTCGTAAAAATCCTCTTCCTTTTTTTGCTTTACTGTGTTATAGTGGAAACAATATGATATCTGCCGCTTACCGGCAGGAGAGAGGAGCAACTATGGACAAGACGGAGCGCAAGGGAACTGACGCCCTGTACGAGACGATTCTGGCCCTGAAAGACGTGGACGAGTGCCGCCGGTTTTTTCAGGACCTTTGTACCCCCATCGAGCTGCGCAGCATGGAGCAGCGCTTTGATGTAGCTGTATACTTGCAGCAGGGGATGGTCTATCTGGACATCCTGGATAAAACGGGTGCCAGCAGCGCCACGATCAGCCGTGTGCGCCGGTCCATGCTGGACGGCGGCGCCGGAGGGGTTATGACCGAGGTCATCCGCCGCCGCGGCCTGGCAGGGGAAGAAAAGTAAACGACAGGAAAAAGCGCCCGGCGTTCACGCCGGGCGCTTTCGTCAATTTTTTGCCGCTTTTCGTTCCAGAAGGTGCTCCAGCACCATGTTCAGAGCCACGCCGGCGGCCACCAGCAGGCCGCCCACAAAGGTGACCTGCGCGTAATCGTTTTTCATCAGCAGGTCGATTACAATGGACATAAATACCTGCCCCACGAAGCCCAGCATGGTCAGCTGGAAAGCCGCGACCTTGGGAACGGTAATGTTATACAGCATGACCGAACACATACCCATAATGCCGCCTATGTAGATCCAGGGTACCGGGGAGAAGTTGGGGATGACGGCGCTGAGAGCGCCGGGGGCGAGGATCATGCAGATGACCACGGTGATGGGCAGACCCACGATGTGATTGATAAAGGAGCCGGCCAAGGGGCCCACATACTGGGACAGACGGGCGTTTACCGTCCGGGACAGGACGACGGTGATGCCGCCGCCGAAGGCAACGAACACGGCGAAGATGGCGGAGCCCATAGAGGGGTCCATCATCACGAAAATGCCCAGGAAGGAGAGGAGCAGTCCCGCCAGCGCCCCTTTGCGCACAGGGTGCTTGGGCATTCCCATCAGGCCGAAGTTATCAATGACCAATGAGGTGAGCGTCTGGCCCAGAAGGCCCAGAGCCACGATGCTGGTCATGCTGATTTTTCCGTAGGCCGCCGCGTTGGACAGGGTGTTGCACACGCCAATGGCACCGCCGGTATACATCCAGAGGGGGAGCTTTTCTTTGGCGCGGATGGGCGTTTTAGAGCCTTTGCAGACCAAAAAGGAGGCGATGGTGCCCACGATGTGGATGATGACTGTGGCCGCAAATACGCCGTAGACCAGGCTGAGCTGGCCGTTGATGGTGACCATAACAGCGATGAGCACACCGCTGCACAGGCATAAAAATTGATACATATGGATTCCTCCCAGGCGGCGTCAGGTCAGGTCCCACTTAGGAGTCAGCATCAGCTCCTCCAGGGCCTTCCGGGGGCGGGGATTGGGCTGCTCGGCGGGGTAGCCCAGGATAAAGGCGCACACCAGGTGCAGCTGCGGATAGCCCACATACTCCTGAATCTCTTTGGAGGTGTAGATCACGTCACGGATCCACAGCGAGCCAAGCCCCAGATCCACAGCCTTCAGCGCCATGTGCTCGATGCCGGCCCCCAGGGACAGAAGGTCGCCGTCCCGCCAGACGGGATCGTTCTCCCGGAAAATCAGCATCAGGTGGGGGGCGCCCTTGATCACCTTGGCGGTGTGCTTGGCCGTAGTGTAGTGGGGGGGCAGCTCGGGGTGCTCCGTCTCAAACAGCCGGAGCATGATGTCCGCCACATGGTCCTTATGCTCCCCGGTCAAAAGCAGAAACTTCCAAGGCTGCCGGTTCTTTCCCGACTGGCACAGACGGGCGGCCTCCAGCACCGCGTCGATCTTCTCCTGCTCCACCGGCTGGGGCAGATATTTTCGAATGCTCCGTCTGTCACGGATCACTGCGTCAAGCTCCATAATTGGTCTCCGCCTTTCCCTGTTCTTTATCGCTCTGCCGGATATGACTCCACAGGCAGATTTTACATTATGCCATCATAGCACAGATACAGCCGGTAGGCAAGGGAAAGGAGTTTTGCTTGCCTTTCCCGCTGAAGCTGCGTATAATAAACCTGTTAACAATTTTCGCCGAAAGGAGTGCTGTTCTCGTGCATCTGTCTCATCCCGGTCGGATACGTCAGGATCAGCGCACCTGGATGCTGGAAACGCCGGTGGAGCACCTGATTGTACGCCTGGCCGTTCCCACCACCGTCAGTATGCTGATCACCTCCATTTATAATATGGCAGACACTTACTTTGTCTCGCAAATCAGCACCAGTGCCTCTGGGGCGGTGGGTATTGTATTTTCTATCATGGGGATGATACAGGCCATCGGCTTTATGATCGGCGTAGGCTCCGGCTCCATCTCCTCCCGCCTTTTGGGGCAGAACAAGAAAGAAGAGGCGGGAAGATATGCCTCCAGCGCCATCGCCATGGCTGTGGTGATGGGACTGCTGTTCAGCACGGTCTGTCTGCTGAATCTGAAGGGGCTGATCTGGTGGCTGGGCAGCACCGCCACCATCTATCCCCACGCGGTGGATTACGCCTTTTTTATCCTGTTGGGCGCACCGGTAATGGTGGTCTCCTTTACGCTGAACAATCTGCTGCGGTGGCAGGGAAAGGCCCGGCTGGCGGTGATCGGTCTGACCACAGGCGGCGTGCTGAACATAATTCTGGACCCGCTTTTTATTTTCGGATTCCACATGGGAACGCGGGGCGCTAGTCTGGCCACCTTCCTCAGTCAGTGTGTGGGCGTGTCGATTTTGGCCTCGTTCTTTTTGAAGGGACAGAGCGATATCCCGGTGTCATGGGGCCGGATCTCCAGAACCTGGAAGATTTACGGGGAGATCCTGCGCCAGGGTATTCCCTCCTTCTTCCGGAACTCCATGATGTCGGTATCCACCATGGTGCTGAACTACAACGCCCGCATCTACGGGGACGCCGCCGTGGCCGCCATGTCCATCGTCACCAAGGTGTTCAACTTCCTGCAGTCGGTGATCATCGGCTTTGGCCAGGGTCTGCAGCCCGTGATCGGCTACAACTACGGGGCGGGTAAGCTGGGCCGGGTGCGGAGGGGAATCATCTTCGCCGTGAAGACCTATACCTGTGTGTTGACCGTGGGAGCGGTGCTGGGCTACCTCGGTGCGCCCCAGATTATCCAGGAATTCCGGGACGACCCCGATGTGATTGCCATTGGGGTACAGGCCTTCCGGTATCAGTGCATGGTATTGCCCCTCATGCCGGTGTTCGTGTTCTCCAATATGATCTTTCAGGGGATGGGCAAGCCCCTCCATGCCACTACCCTGGCGGTGTGCCGCCCCTGCTGCTTCATTGTGCTGGCCACGGCGCTGTGCCGCCTGCTGGGCCTGCCCGGCCTGGAGACCGCTCAGCCCCTGGCGGATGTGCTCAGCTTCCTCATGTCGGCCGCGCTGCTGCTGCGGCTGATGGGGGGCGAGCTGAGGGGTGCGAAAGAGGACTAAAAGCAACAAAAAGACCGTCCCCGGCCAGATGGCCGGGGACGGTCTTTGTTTTGTCTTAACAAAGACAACCACTGGCTCTGCCAGTGGAAAAAAAGAGCTTAT